>NZ_VFVA01000051.1:0-26892 GCF_006442155.1 Mesorhizobium sp. B2-4-14
GTCTGAAGGCCGCCGTGACCAAGGTGCTCTCAGCCACATGGCAGCGCTGCCGGGTCCACTTCATGAGGAACGTGCTGGCGCACGCCGGCAAGAGCGGCCGCCGCGGTCGTCAGTCATCTCGCGGACGGCATGCGCCATCTTCCGCGCCGTCGACTGGCGCACACCGAGCTGTTTCCCCAGGATTACCGAGGACACGCCCTTCGAAGAGAACAGAATCAGATACAAGGCCCGCAGCCAGACCTTCAGCGGGAGCTTCGTGGCGTGCATCGGGGTCTTCGTCGTGACCGTGAACTGGCCGCAGCAGTGGCGGCATTCGTAAAGGCCGGGCCTGGAAACGCGATCCCCGTCGCGAAAGCGCCAGACCTCGGCCGAGCCGCAATGAGGGCAATGGGCGCCATTCGGCCAGACCATGCCCTCGAACAGCTTCCGCACCGATTCCTCGGTCGGAAATTTCCATTCCAGCCATTCGAGGCTGTTGATCCTCGGCACGCGTTTCTTTGCCATGCCCGCCCCTCTCGAAGAAGGCCGGGATGTGGGGCGATATGGGATTCAAATTAAGCAGGGAGAGGATTCGACCTGAAGCGTTGGTTAATTTAGGCGATCAGGCGGGGCACCTGTGTTTGGTAGATAGGTGCGAAGACGTACGGGAATCAGTCGATTTGCAGTAACACTGAAGAACAATGCGGTATGGTCGAAAGAACCGGGCCTACCAATCGCCGGCGGAGGCGGCGCGAGCGACGAACAAGACAGCAAGAACTGTCCAGCGGCTTCGCACTTGCTCCTCCCCTGGGAACTGAAAATCGATGCGTAGTTTTCACTAATGCGTCGGGCGCCAAAGTCACCCCGATCTTGGCGTAGACGCGCCGGCCTCTATTGTTCATTGAAAGCCTTCGCCAGCTGATCTCTGAATGGTTTCATCAAGTATGACAACGCGGTCCGCTCAGCGGTCGCTATGTGCACCTCCGCGGGCATTCCAGGAACAAGCCTCAGCCCTCCGGCCCTCTCCAGCTCACCCGTGGAAAACCTCGCACGAACCGCGTAAAAGGCCTGCTGCGTCTGCGATTCCTTGGTGAGGTCTGCCGCGACGAAGCTCACTTCTCCGTTGATCTCGGGGGTCGTGCGTACGTTGAAGGCGCTGAATCTAATCGCAGCCTTCTCACCGACCTCGACCTTGTCGATGTCCTGAGGGGCGATTCTTGCTTCCACAACAAGCGCATCCCGCTCGGGCACTATGAGCATGATCTGCTCGCCTGCGTTGATCACGCCTCCGACGGTATGGACCGACAGTTGATGCACGATGCCCGTTTCAGGGCTGCGGATATCGATCCGCCTCAGCTGATCCTCCGCCGCAATCCTCCGCTCCACAAGTTCCGCCTGCTTGGCCAGGGTCTCCCGCAAATCCTTGTTCGCATCGGTACGCAGGTCCTGGTCAATCTGCGTGATCTGCAGTCTCGTCTCGGCGATTTTGCCGCGCGCTTGCGCCGCGGCTGCTGTCAAATGCCCACTCTCCCCTTCGACGCGGGCGGAGTCGCGTTCCAGGTTAGTCAGTCGATCGATCGGGACAAGGTTCTTTTTGAAGAGGTCCTGGACACCGTCCAGTTCTTTCCGGATGAGGCCTGATTCCGTCTCCGTGGCCGCCTGTTGGGCCTCCAAACCCCCAATCTCGATCCTCAACTGATCGATCCGTTCGTCCAGTTGCGCCTTCTGCCCGTCTCTCGCATCGCGTCGGCTTTGGAAAAATGCCTGCTCTCCGGCAAGGATTTCGGCGATATCGGGTTCGCCGCGACGGGCGGCGAGTTCAGCTGGGAACACAATCTCAGGATTGCCCGACTGCTCGGCTTTCAGCCGGGCCGTGCGACCGGCTATCTCATCAAGCTGCTTGGCAACGACCTCCAGGTTCGCGCGCGCGACTGTCTCGTCAAGGCGGATGAGGAGGTCTCCAGCCTGTACGCGATCTCCGTCACGGACGTGAATCTCCCCAACGACCCCACCCGTTGGATGCTGGATTTTCTTCACGCTGCTGTCGACTACGACCGTTCCCGAGGCAATCACGGCTGCAGCTAGCGGCACCGTCGCCGCCCAACCTGCAATCACCGCGGCAAGCATGCCGATGCCCAACAGCATTCCCGCCAGGTTCGCGCGGATGCCTTCTTCGTCACGGCAAGGTCCCGCGTATGCTGGGTTCCGCGCAACCATTTTATGCCTCCGCGCGAGCAGGTTCGGCAAGCGGCGACGGGTCGGGAACCGCAGCGGGCCCCCGCAAAGCAGCGCGCAGAACCTCTTCCTTCGGCCCCACCGTCACCTGGCGTCCTTCCTGCATCAGCAATATCAAGTCGAGCGCCCCGATCGCGCTTGGCCTGTGCGCCACTACGATCACGATCGCGCCTCGTCGCCGCGCCCCCAGGATGGCTTCCGTCAGGGCAGACTCGCCCTCGGCGTCAAGATTTGAATTCGGCTCGTCAAGGACGACAAGAAACGGATCGCCGTAAAGCGCCCGCGCCAATCCCAAGCGCTGTCGCTGGCCTCCTGAAAGGGCGGAGCCGCCTTCCCCAACGAGGGTATCGTATCCCCGCGGCAGGTGAACGACGAGGTTGTGGATACCGGCCGATACGGCCGCAGCTATCACCTTTTCGGACGAAGAATCGGGATCGAAGCGCGCTATATTCTCGGAAACAGTGCCGCTGAAGAGTTCGAAATCTTGTGGCAGGTAGCCGATTGCACGTCCGAGTTCGTCCGAATCCCACTGGTCAGGTGTCGCGCCGTCGAGGCGTACCGCGCCGCGGGCTGTTGGCCAGGCGCCCACCAGCGCGCGCACGAATGACGACTTGCCTGATCCGCTGGGGCCAATGATACCAAGCCCTGCGCCCGGCTTGAGTGTGAACGAGACGCCCTGGACGACGACGCGCTGCTCCCCAGGAGGGGCTACACAGACGCCCTCGACCTCGAGCGAGCTTTTCGGCAGAGGCAGGCTGACGGATTTCCCAGCGGCAGGAAACGCTGCGAGGAGCTTGGCGAGGCGCTGGTAGCTTTGCCGCGCCGCGATGAATCCTTTCCAATTGGCGATGACTGTTTCCACGGGCGCAAGGGCGCGTGAGACAATGATCGCCGAAACAATGATGACGCCAGCGGTCGCTTCCTGCTGGATGACGAGATAGGCGCCGAGCCCCAGGACGGCCGACTGCAAGAACATCCGGAACGCTCTCGAGGCAGTGCCGATCGTGCCTGCTATCGTCGCGACCTTCTGCTGGGCGGCCAGCAAGCGCTGATTGGAATCCGCCCAGCGATCGGTGACGCGCTGGCGAATGCCCATAACCTTTATGGCTTCGGCGTTCCTGCGACTAGCTTCCGCAAACGCCTGCCGCGCCAGTCCGGCCCACCCCGCCGCTTTGGTCGGAACTTGGCACAGCCGCTCGGTGAGCAAGGTAAGCGCTGTAACCAGGATGGCGCCTGCTCCGGCAAGCATGCCGATCAGCGGATGCATCAGGTAGACAATGAACAGGAATACCGGCATCCAAGGCAGGTCGAAGAAGGCTGCCGGACCGAGGCTGGAGAGGAAATTCCTGACCTGGTCGAGATCGCGCAACGCCTGATGGTTGGGCTCGGCAGCGGTGCCCAGCCGCAGTGGCAGTTCGAGAAAGATCGCGAACACTCGCTCGCGGATGAGGCGATCCACGCGGGCGGCAATCCTGCCAAGAAGTTGCATCCGCATGAGGTCAAAGAAGCCGAACGCAACATAGAAGACCAGAACCAGGACGGTCAGGCCAACGAGCGTCGGCACGCTGCGTGACGGCAGGACCCGATCGTACACCTGCAGCATATAGAGCGATCCCGCAAGCGTCAGCAGATTCACCAAGGCACTCGCAACCCAGACCCCTGCAAAGGCCACGCGGCACTTTCCCAGAGCCGCTCGCAATTCGGAGCCCTGGATAGAGAATGCCGGGTGCGTTGAAGTTCCGCGCATACTAAGACTGAACCGCCTCCATTGTCTGACGCATTCGGACGGTCAGGCGATGAAGTCGGCAGCCGTCACGGTCGCCCCCGCCTGCAGCTTGATCACCGCGTCCGCTGTTGCCAGGTAACCGCTGCCATGGCCGCTGTTGACGATCACGTAAGTTCCCGCGTCAACCCCCGCTCCGGTGAGGGTGACGAGGTCCGCGCCGTTGTTCTTCAGGTTGGCCGTGGTGAGCGTGGCGTTTATGTCCGTAAGGAGGTTCCCGGTCGATGCGTGCGACAGCGCACTGAAGTTGGAAGCGGACACCGTATGCCCGATCTCCATCAAATCCGAACCGTGAGTGAAGTCCGTGATCGTGTCATAAGCGGAAACGAGCGAGTTCAGTTTGTTGACGAACACGAAGACGTCCTTGCCCGCTCCGCCGGTCAGCATGTCGGCCCCAGCGCTGCCGTCAATGGTGTCCTTGCCAGCAGTGCCAATTATCGTATCCCCGAAATTGCCCCCGATAATGGTGAATCCTTCGCTCTGGTTATGGAGATCGATGGAGACGCCGGATGCGGCGTTAGCTGCGGACACCACCTCCACATTGATTATCTGCTTGTCCGATGCCGAATTCAGACTTGGCGAGGTCGCCGTCAGAGCTATCGTGTCTGTTCCAGTGCCGCCGTCGACGGTATCCGTTCCGGCAAACCCCATAATGGTGTCGTTTCCCGCACCGGCACTGATCGTGTCGGCGGCAGCAGTGCCGACAATGACATCGCCCGAAGCGCTGCCGTTTATCGTGAAGCCCTCCGTTTGGCTGTGCAGGTCGATCGTCACCCCGGACGCAGCCTTTGCCGAAGAGATTGTTTCTACATTGACGATCTGCGCATCCGATGCGCCATTGAGGTCGGTGGAAGTCGCGGCAAGCGAGATAGTGTCCGTCCCGGCTCCGCCATTCACCGTGTCTGCGCCGACAAAGCCGACCATCGTATCGTTCCCCGCTCCGGCCGCGATGCTGTCGTTGCCAGCGGTGCCTGTAATCGTGTCGCTCCCGCCAAGCGCGAAGATTGCCGTCGTCCCGGCGGCGATGTTGATGGTGTCGGCGCCCGATGTCCCGAAATTGAGCACCAGCTGCTTGGCGAAGATATTGCCGGCAGCATCTTCCGCGACCACCCATGTCGTCGGCCAACTGCTGATGGCGGCTTTTGCTGTTATGACACCTGTGCTCGCGTCGATAGACAAGCCGTTCAGGTTTTGCGTGGCTCCCGCTCCGGATTGGTTCGAGGCGAAGAAGTAGGTGAAACTCGAGCTGTTTGGGTCGCCTACCGCCCCCACACTTCCAATCACCGTTCCGGACGCGATTGAATTTGACCCGTCAAAACTGGAATTGGCCAGAGTGAAGGTCCAGCCGGTCGGCCCATGCGTGTCCAGCGTGAACGTGACCGATGTCATCCCGGTATTCCCGGCCGCGTCTGTCTCGCTCGCCACGATCGTATGCGAACCATCGGCGAGCCCGGCCGGAGTGAACGTCCAAGCGCCACTGGCATCGGCCGTGGCTGTCTGGGCGATCGTGGTTCCGTCCACCATGAAGCGCACCACCGCGTTTGGGTCACCCGTGCCGCTCAGCGCATCGTTCTTGGTGATCTTGTCGGTCGAAGACACGCCGCTGTCGTTGGCCAGGCTCTCCGTGACGGCAGGTGCGGTTTTGTCGATGGCATAAGTTGGGCCCGCTATTGTTGGCCGTGTATTGATCAAGGCTGAAACCGAACCAGAGCCAAAATCCGCGACAGCAAGATCGGGTCTGCCGTCGCCGTTAAAATCGGCAGCCGTCACCCAACCGGCGCCACCTCCCGCCGCAAATGGCTGCGCCGGCTGGAGTGTCCCATCGCCGTTGCCGAGCAAAACCGAGACGGTATTGGCTGCCCCGTTTGTGACAACGACATCCAATTTCCCGTCGCCATTGATGTCGGTGACGATTCCGTCGCCACTACCGCTGCCGAACGCATGTGAAATGGGCGCCTGGAATGTGCCGTCACCTTTGCCGAGCGCCACTGATACGCTGCCGTTGCTGCTGGTGAATATTAGGTCCTCGTTGTTGTCGCCATTGAGATCGGCAAGCGCGACTGTATAGGTAGTAGTGGCCGCTGGGACGCTCGGTGCCTCGATGAAAGTACCATCGCCTTTTCCAAGGTAAACCTGAACGTCCTGTGAGCCGTAGGCACTGTTGGTAAATACAACATCGGCAATGCCGTCTCCGTTGAGGTCGCCCACCGCAATGCCGCCTGGGTCGCCATCAGATGAAAGCACTGTTTCTGGAGTAAAAGTTCCATCGCCGTTTCCGAGGATGATGGAGACGCCGCCGCGGTTGGCGGTGTTGGAAACGATAAGATCCAGGTTGCCATCCCCGTTGAGGTCAGCAAGCGCAGACGCCGCTGGATAACCGCTGTTGGTTGCTGAAACGATTGCCGGTTGAAAGCTCCCGGCACCATTGCCGAGAAGGACCGAAACTGTTCCGTTCGCGACGTAATCAGAAATCACAAGGTCCGGAACGCCGTCGCTATTCAAGTCGCCAATGGAAATACCGTTCGGGTTATCTCCAACGGTATAGGTTACAGGCGCTTGGAACGTACCATCGCCGTTGCTCATCATAGCGGCCAATGCGCCGCCTGGTGTCTCAGAAACAAGGTCTGGATGCCCGTCGCCGTTGAAATCCACCGCAGTCACGTGGCCGGCCACTCCAGAAATCGTCTGATCGGTTTGGAAGATGCCTCCGGACAGGGGATTACCGGCGAGGTCGCGAACGTTGGCGCCAGTGAAATCGAGGGCGAGCGTGCCGTCACCCGTCCCGGTATTGACCGTGACCGTGTAGTGGGTCGCGTCGATCGCGGTGACGCCCGTGATTGATGCCCCCTGAACGGTGCTCGAAGGGTCGATCGCAAACTGGCTCGCGTCCACGCCCGTCACCGGCTCCGAGAAGGTCACCGTGTAGTTAACCGTCGATGCGCTCGTTGTCGCCGCATCCGTCCTCGCAACGCTGGGTGCAACCGGGTCTGTAGCATCCAGCGTGAAGGTCAGCGATGCCGTTCCGATATTCCCGGCCGTGTCAGTCTCGCTCGCCACGATCGTGTGCGGGCCGTCGGCGAGCGCAGGGGGCGTGAAGGCCCAGGCGCCGCTTGCGTCGGCCGTAACTGTCTGAGCGATCGGGTTGCTATCCACCGTAAAATGCACCACCGCGTTCGGATCACCCGTCCCGCTCAGCGCATCGTCCCTGGTGATCGTGTCGGTCGATGAGAGACCCGTGTCATCTGCGAGAGTGTCCGTGACGGCAGGAGCGGTCTTGTCGATCGTGTAGCCTGGACCTGCATTGGTCGGCGGACTGTTCAGAAACACCGAGACATTATTTGATCCG
Source organism: Mesorhizobium sp. B2-4-14 (assembly GCF_006442155.1). Lineage (NCBI taxonomy): Bacteria > Pseudomonadati > Pseudomonadota > Alphaproteobacteria > Hyphomicrobiales > Phyllobacteriaceae > Mesorhizobium > Mesorhizobium sp. B2-4-14. The sequence continues at coordinate 7,344 of NZ_VFVA01000051.1, forward strand.
CCGTTTGTTACGACGAGATCGGGGCGACCGTCGCCGCTCACGTCGCCAATCGCGACCCAGAGCGGCTCCCCACCGGCAGCGTAGGAGATCTGTGGCTGGAATGTGCCGTCGCCATTGCCGATGAGTACGGAAAACGTATTTGCATTCAGAGCTGTGGCGGCAACGTCCAGCTTTCCGTCGCCATTAATGTCCCCGACAGCTAACGAATACGGCGCGTCCCCCACCGCGTATGCCGTCTGCGGCTGGAAGGTGCCGTCGCCATTGCCGAGCAGGACCGAGACGGTCTTCGATCCTATGTTTGCCGTCACCAGGTCCAGCTTGCCATCTCCGTTGACGTCAGCGGCAACGACATCGGCGGGGCCGCTTTGCGTCGCGTATATGGTCTGCGGCTGGAAGGTACCGTCGCCATTGCCTAGCAGGAGCGAAACCGTATTCGAGACCTGATTGATGGTGATCAGGTCTGGCTTGCCGTCGCCATTCACGTCGGTAACCACCGTGATCCCTGGTTGGACTCCTGTCGCGTACGCGGTTTGCGGCTGGAAGGTGCCATCGCCGTTGCCAAGCAGGATCGAGTCGGTGTTTGCACCGTAGTTCGCCGTCACAATGTCCAGCTTGCCGTCGCCGTTCACATCGGCAACTGCGACCGAGATCGCGTTCGCACCCGCCGCATAATCGGTCTTTGGCTGGAAAGTGCCGTCGCCGTTGCCGAGCAGCACGGCCACGGTCCCTTCGTGGCTATTCGCGCTGACGATGTCGAGCTTGCCGTCGCCGTTCACGTCTCCCAGCACGGCCTGGTGCGACGTCCCGGTGTTGACGGTGATTTGTGGCTGGAAGGTTCCGTCGCCGTTTCCGAGCAACACCGACGCGGTGCTGAAGGAATTGCCATTCGCGACTACCAGGTCCGGCTTGCCGTCGCCACTCACATCGCTGATCACAACGGAAATGGGACCGGCTCCCGTGGCATAGCTGACCTGAGACGACAGGCTGCCGCCTGCCAACGGGTTGCCTGCGAAATCGCGTATGCCAGCCCCGATCACGTCGAGGGTGACCGTGCCGTCGCCTGTCCCGGTGTTGACGGTGACTGTGTAGTGGCTGCCGTCGATCGCGGTGACGCCGACGATTGAGGCTCCATTGACGGTACTTGTCGGATCGATGGCGAACTGGCCGGCATCAACGCCCGTCACCGCTTCCGAGAACGTCACGATGTAGTCGACCGTTGATGCGTTCGTGGGCGTTGCGTCCGTCGGTGCAATGCTGGCTGCAGTCGGGTCAGTGGTGTCCAGGACAAAGGCGACCGAAGCCGAGCCCGTATTGCCGGCAGCGTCGGTCGCGGTGGCGACCGCGCTGTAGCTCTGCCCGTCGGTCAGACCGGCCAGCGTGAGCGACCAGCTGCCGTCGGCGGCGACCGTCGCCGTCTGCGCCGCGCCGCCGTTGACTTTCACGGTGACGGCGTCGCCCGCTTCCGCGGTGCCCGTCAGGGTCGTCGAGCCGCCGCTGAAGTTCTGCGCGTTGATGTAGGCATTGCCGTCGCTGCCGCTTGTCACGGCACTGTCCGCGATCGCACTCTCGCTGGTGGTCGTATCAACCGTGAAGGCATAGGCGGCGCTCGTCGCCGTGTTGCCGGCGGCATCGGTCGCGGTGGCGACCGCGCTGTAGCTCTGCCCGTTGGTCAGGCCGCTCAGCGTCAGCGACCAGTTGCCGTTGGCGGCGACCGTCGCCGCTTGCGCCGCGCCGCCGTTGACGCTGACGGTGACGGCGTCGCCAGCTTCAGCGGTGCCCGTCAGGGTCGTCGAGCCGCTGTTGAAGTTCTGCGCGTTGATGTAGGCATTGAAGTCGCTGCCGCTTGTCACGGCACTGTCCGCGATCGCACTCTCGCTGGTGGTCTTGTCGATGGTATAAGTTGGGCTATTGTTCAGGAAGACAGTAACGGTATTCAGGTTCGGGTCGGAGTTATAGTTATAGTTCGCAAAAACGAAATCCGGCCTGCCGTCGCCATTCAGGTCAGCCCCTGCGTCGCCGTTAACGGAACCGACGCCAGCGAACGAGCCGGATGCTTGGAATGTTCCGTCACCATTGCCGAGCAGAATTTGGTCGCCCAGGGTGATGTCGAGCTTGCCGTCGCCGTTGATGTCGGCAATGGCAACACGACCACCCGCATTCCCGTAGCCTACCGCTGTGCCAAATGTACCATCGCCGTTGCCGAGCATAACCGAGCCCTGCGAACCACCCACGATGAGATCAGGGACGCCGTCGCGATTCACGTCGGCAACCGCGATGGAAGATGCGCCTGGCGAAACCGGATCGTAAGTCTTCTGTGCCTGGAATGTGCCATCTCCATTGCCGAGCAGCACCGAAACGTTCGAATCGCGATTGCCGACGATGAGGTCCGTCTTGCCATCGCCATTAAGGTCCACGGCGGCCATAGTGTACGGATAGGGGCCGATGGCATAGCTCGGTTGTGGCGAGAAGGATCCATTGCCGTCATTGAGAAGCACTGAGACCGCGAAACTGTTGAAATCGGACACCGCCAAATCCGGCTTTCCGTCGCCGTTGAAGTCACCTATCACTACCGACGTCGGATAGTTTCCGGTCGCGACAGTATTCTGGGTTTGGAATGTTCCGTCTCCATTACCATAAAGAATGGAGACCGAATTGCTGTCGGCATTCGCTACAGCAAGATCGACCTTTCCGTCCCCGTTGAGATCGCCGACGGCGATTGACCATGGACTCGTGCCAGTGCCATAGGATGTGGGCGCGCCGAACGTGCCATCACCGTTGCCCAACTGGACGAAGACATTCTGACCGCCGTCATATAGGCCAGTATCGGGCGTAAGGAGGTCCAGTTTGCCATCACCATTGACGTCGGCGAGAGTTGCCTCGATGGGATGTAGCGCAGGATTGTAACCGGCTGCTTGCGTGAATTCGACGGCCGGGAATTCGACGGCCGGGACGGGATTGCCTGCCAGATCAAGCACATCACCGCCGACGAAGACCAAAGCCACCGAGCCGTCACCTGTACCCGTAGCTATGTCCACGGTGTACTGTATTCCGTTGGTGCCCGCGATGGGAGTGAGGCTGGTAATGGAATCTCCCGTCACGGCCCCCGTGTTGGTGAGTGTGAATTGGCTCGCGTCGACGCCCGTGACGGCTTCCGAGAAAGTCACGGTATACTGGATCATGTCAGCATTGGTGGGCGTTGGGGCGGCTGGATTTATAGTATAAGTAGCGTTCGAGAAAGGCATGACTTATCCTCCCATGTGCGGCTTCATGAGCATGTTGGCGGTGTACTATGTTGCCTCCTTCGCGACATAAGGCCTGTTTAAATTAGCGAGTTGCCATTGACGATCAACGAAAGCGCGCCCTGCTCGCCCCTGTCCTGGTCGGGCGGGAAAGCCCCGCTGATCTCGAATACGGCACCCTGCGAAATCGTGCCGGAGAGATCGCCTTTGGCGTCGGAGGTGAGACCGTGCCCCCGTTGGAAGAGTTGAAGTTGACGAGGGTCGTGGGAGTGCTGGCGTAGCTCGGGACGGCAGCTGTTCCGTTGTTCACGATCTCGAAAACCGTGCCAACGTTGTTCGCGCCGCCGTTGGCGTCGGCAGTCAGGTTGCCCGACGGGCTTTGTCCGTTGACGCCGTTGAAGTTGGTCAAAGTGGTCGTGGTAGCCATGCTCGCCCCCCACTGTATGAGCCGAAATGGTTCGGAACTGGATTGTATCGGGGCCGCTTCGATGCCAGCTAGCTTCCCAGCCCGTCGAAACCTCAACGGTGCTCCAGCTTGTTCGTCAATGCATCTCCCATTTGGGATATGTCGGCAGAGAAATCCTTGCGCTCAACTCGTGCGCACAAAGTCAATACGAGCGACGGCACGCGCTCCACCTTCCGCCTTGCGGGGGCCGTCATACCTGCCGCCCTGGAAGGCGCGTCCTTCCGCTTCTTCGCTGCGAGGTTGACCTCGGCATGGTCCCGACAGGCTGCCATACGGCCATTAGCCGTGCATCTTCCTAGGCCGAGGCTCCAAGCGTGGGTAGCCCTTCGGAGGCACTGCTCATGCCCCGGATCGGCAATGCCCCGGAGAAACTCGCGGATTTTTGAACCAAATAGGGGAAGCGGACAGAATCATATTAGTGTATTCTTAAGTAATGCCGCCAACGAGGGGCATCGGGGAATGGCGATGACCACAGCGTTCGACTTTGCGCTGATCGAAGCCAGCCTGGTCGAGGCGGCTGTTGATCCGACGCGCTGGGACGAGGCGATGGAACGCGTGGCACAGGCCACCGGAAGCTTCGGCGCCCTGCTGTTCGATGTAGATCGTCATCTGCCCATCCTGCCGCGCACCCGCTCGGTCGCCCGATCTTTTGAGGTTTATGTCAACGACGGATGGGTGGAACGCGACGAACGCTTCCGACTTGTTCCCTTCCTCCGAGCACACGGAGTAGCGACAGACGAGGATCTCCTGACATCGGACGAGGTCGCCAGGCACCCCTATTTCCAGGAATTCCTCGCCCCGTGTCGGTTGCGGTGGTGCGCCCTCGTCAAGATGGCGGCGGGTGATGCTTTCTGGTCTCTCTCGCTCCAGAGGACCATCGATCAAGGACCTTTCTCCGCGGACGAACTCCAGCAGCTGAAGGCCCTCTCGCAGCGGGTCGGATCGGTCGCTGCCCTTGCGACCGTGCTCGGCCTCGCCCGCGCCGAAGCCGCGTTGGACGCCTTTGCCGCAAGCGACACGGCCGCCGTATTGATCGGCAAGGATGGGACCGTGCTCGGAATGAACGCCGCCGCCGAGTCTCTGCGAGCGCGTGGACTTGCGGTCGAAGGCCGCCGTTTGGCATCGATCGACAGAGGAGCGAGCGACGCACTGAACCGGGCCTTGCATGCGCTCCTGCGCAGCCAGCCTGCGGCCACGTCGATGCCGCCGGTGGCGCTGCCGAGAATGCACCGACGCGCGCTGATAGCCTACCCCGTCCGCTTGGGGCACGTTTCCTATAATTCCCTCGCTCCGTGCCAGGCCGTGGTCATCCTTGTTGATCCGGAAGCCCAATATCGGCCGCCGGAATCCCACCTTCGCTCGCTCTTTGCGCTGACGCCGGGCGAGGCTCGGCTGGCGTCAGCCATGTCGACCGGCGAACCGCTTGAAGTCGTTGCCGAGAGATGCGGGGTCGCTTACGGGACCGCACGGGTCGTGTTGAAAGCTGTTTTCGCGAAGACCGGGACACACCGACAGGCCGAACTGGTCTCCCAACTGGGACGGCTCCCACAGAACTGAACAGGCTGGTCAGGTCACCCGAGAGGAGGAGATTATGAAATACCTTGTAAATTGGAACGAGCGGCCGCAGGGATCGGCTATTGAATACGAGAACGTCCAGAAGCGCATCCTGAAGATCTTCCAGCACTGGAAAATACCCAGCGAGGTCAAGGTGCATGCCTTCGTGACGCGGGTGGGCGAATGGGGTGGCAGTATGCTGTTCGAGGCAGATGACCCGCTGGTAGTCCACAAAATGTGTTCTACCTTCCCGGCGTTCCAATTCAATGTACGGCAGGTCATCGACGTTCCGGACGCGGTCCGTGTAGAGATGGAAGCTATCAAATGGCGGGATGAGCTTCCTTCGTGAGCGGCCGCCGACGAGGCGACGCAATTGCGGCGCGCGCTGCCGCTCACTCCAATGGAATTCCCTGCAGAGAGTTTCGTGGGCCGACAGCTTCCCGCAGAGGTGGTTTGGAACCCAAGCCTCATCCCAGGAGCCGCCGTCGCGCGTCCCGTCAAAGCGCTGGCGCGCGCAGTCCGCAAGGGCTTGAGCGGAGCGTCCCTTGCGCTTGGGACAGAGCAGCGTCGGCAGGTCGGGGATTTCGGGCTTGCTGATCTCTGTTGAGTCCCGAGCACTCTATGGCGAATGAGGAAGCGCCCATCGTCGACCGATGGATCCTTACCCAACGGGCCGTTCCTGCCTTGCCGGGCTGTCGAGCGGCCACCCGAGGCTCATCGGCGACAACCGGCTGATCGGCACGTCGGATCTATGGCTACTCTCCGACGACCGCATATAGTCGTCGTCACCCACCACCTGCCCCACGCGAGATCTATCCCATCGAGATTTGAGGGCGACCTGCTGAATGCCGCCTTTGCGTCGGACCTGTCCGCATGATAGCGGTGATTATAAGGTCGGCAGCACGCGCATTATCTGCAATCCACGCGGATATGAGGATGAAAACGGCGCGTTCGATCCGGCGCTGGTCGTGAGGATGTAGCTGATCGATGAAGGCGAAGAATGAACCGTATCTGAAGCCGTTTGACACAACAATCCTCTCCCCGTCCCAGGGCTACCCGACCTGATGCTTCGATTCATACGTGGCTGTCGGGCATTGGTCAGTCAACCGCTGCCGCACAGCCGAAGCAGGAACCAGCGGTCAATCCAAAGCGATCGGTGTTCCCCGACTACATCGTTTGTATCGAGGATGGGAAGAAGTTCAAATCGCTGAAGCGCCATCTCAGCGTGCATTATGGCCTGACGCCCGAAGAGTACCGGGAGAAGTGGGGTCTTAAGTTAGACCTCAGCATGACGGGCTCGCTTATCAACCAGAAGACGGCGATTACTTCAGCAGCGCCACCGTCCTGTCTACCGCGCCGGGAAAGCCGTTCAGCGACAGGGCAAGCACGGTCTCCTTTCCGCCGTCAGCGACCACCTTGACCTTGAGGCTTTTGCCCTCGCGCAGGGTTGCCAACGTCTCGGCGTCAAAATTCAGGTCGACGACGCAGCCCCCTGGAAGGCAGGTGCGGAAGCGCAGCGGCGGCAGCACGAAACCGTCATCGCAGGGTCACGCCCTTTTCCAGCGCCAGGCCGAACGGCAGCACCAGCATTCCCTGAACCGTCTCGCCGGCCGGGCGCAGTTCCATCGCCAGCACGCGCTGGCGCGACTGGCTGTCGGTCTGCTCCTGCGAGAGCGCACAGACCTTCACATTGGCGCCGTTCTGGGTGGCAAGATTGCAGGAAACGGTCCAATCGCCATGCCCTTCCCGCAGCGAGGTCGCTCCTCCGGGAAGACCGGACGCGCCCCAGGAGCTTGCACGCGGCATCGCGGCAGCCGAAGCGGTGTTTGCACGCGCCGGCATCACGATTTTGCAAGGCGCGGAAGGCCTGTTTGCGTTGGAAGGCTGGGATATCAAGGGCTTTCCCGAGGACGATAGGCCTACCGAGGAGGAGGACCGAGCCGCCACAGTTTGGTTAGAGGCCGAAGTGGCTGCTGTGGATGCATGCTGTACGGGCTGGCCGGAGGAAAAAGTTCCGCACCATCAGATCATGGAGTTGATCGACATTCCGCGCACGAAGTTGCAAGCCGAAGCGATTCCAGACACCTGGCCGGAGCGGAAGCAACTCTATCCTGATGTCGTCAAGCGGCTGGAGATCACGACCGGCCCAGATCGCCAGATCGATTTCGATATTGCCTTCGTTCTCGGTTGGGTTCCCGAGCGGCCGACGCTGGATCGGGTTGAGCCGCTCTCGGAGGATGGCGATCGTATCCCCTTCTTCACCAGTGACCTTGCACAGGTCGAAGAGATGGCTCGCAAGGCACTCAAGGATTGGACAATCGAGATTGACCGAGATCCCTGTGATGCCTATGTTTTCGACCCGGAGGCCAGCGATCACTGTGATGAATTGCGGATGGCGGCATGGCGTGATTTCGACGGCTCCTTGCATATGGAGAAGCCGCCGGCAAATCCCGCGATCGCGCTAACGTTGGCAATGATGCGCGGCCAGTCAATGCATTTCGAATAGTGGTCAGACGAAATAAGAGCTTGCCAACGCACTCGGTCATCGATCGCGACTGGCCACACCAGGTTGCGCTGCCGGATGACCTGTGCACTGACCGGAACTTCACCATGATCGCGAAGTTCTGCCAGGAACGAGGATTTCGTCCCCAGACGCGGCATGTGCAGGCAAAATGGCCGAGTGGCAGATATGAAACCTACCGGCTCCATTGCTTCAGCGATGCCGCATCGGCACAGATATTCCGTGATCACTTCGAGGGGCTGAGATTCGATCACCAAGCGGGATCGGGAGAATGGAAAGGTGCGGGGCGTCTGGCGCCGCACGGGCGAATACACACCGGTTCTCAATCTTGGCCCTCTCAGCGTGCTGGAGATATTGCGCAGCTGAGTCAGGAATTTTCCGGGCGAACAGTTTCGACCGAGAGCGATCCGGCCGGAAGCGGCCGCAACAGCTCAGCCTCAGGCTTTGTCAAATTGATCCAGGCCGCCCAGTTCTCCGGTTGAAGGACCACGACCTGACGATTGTGGTACGGCGCAACATCCGGCCCGGGATCGATCCTCACCGGCATGACTTCCACGTGCTGGCGCCGAAACGAGCATATCGAATCCTTTGGGTTGCCTGGTCTCACTTGAAATGCACGATGTTGAAAGGACTCCGAACAGACGGAAAAGCATATTGTTGACAATGTCTTAGAAAAACGCCGGGGTTGACGTCGCTGCCGCGGCGCCATAGGCCAGTCGTCCATCTGGGATCGGAGACGGCGAGCGATGATCCATGCCGGCGACCCGCCTCTCGGCCTTACCTTGAAACCACTTGACGGGACAAAGTATGACTAAAGCGCCCCGGAGGACGGATCACTCGTTCGACCATTCCGAACTCAACCTGGAACCCGATGAGTTGGCTCTCGTAAAGAAGTGCGAAGCCAAGCTTGTGAAGTTGGGGCGGCGAACGACTGAAGAGGCGTTTGAAGCCGGCGAGGAACTAGCCATTGCCGTGGAGTTGATCCCGGAAAGGACCTTCGGCAGATGGGTGGCCTCGGTGTCCAGCTACACCCGCCAACACGTCCATAGCTTTATCAAGATAGCGACCGTTCTCAAGCATCACAAAGCGCGGCTGGTCCAAGCCAGGGTGCCGGCGACGGTCCTGGGCAAGCTTGCCGCCTCGCCCGAACACCTGCCCCAGGTCCTTGCCGAGTTCGAAGCCGGACGGAGACTGACCGGCAAACAGGTTACTGCCATCATCGGCGGCGAGAAAGAGGTTCAAGCTTCCGACCTGCCAAACGCTGGTGGCATGGCCGGACTCCGGGCGAACGCGCAGGCGAAGCTGAAGGTCGGCATCTCGGAACTCGCCCGGAACATTTCCGAGATCATGAGCCATATCGAAATAGCGCTCGCCCGGGCAATGGAGGGCAAGCGGGTGCTGAAGGGCCAACTGGCAGACAAGATCGAGCGCCTGGCGAGGCTTGCCCGGTTCCAGCTTGAGAACGTGGCCTTGTTCGTCGAGCTCAACCCGGGCAATTCGGCAGCCTCCCAGGTGATCCGCTTCCCGGAAGGAAGCAAATGGCGGCAGGTATCGGAACTTCTGTGGATCTTGGGCGGGCGCGATAGCTGGCCTCGGGAGGAATTGGCTCCTTGGCTATGCGCCGAGGTACTTCCGCTTCTCACCTGGTCCATCGATAATGGCAAACGGCCCAAAGAGGTTGAGGCTTTGAACGCCGAGCCAAATCGGTAAAATTATTTGACAAAGTACGTGAAGAAAAAAGACGCAGGCGCCATTCTGACCGTCGGCTCGCACTGTTCCATGCGGCAAAGGACACCGCTATCATAACATATCCGTCCGGACGAGCGGGTCATCACCCGGCGCATCTGTCACGGGCTGTGTCCGCTCTTGCATTCGCCGTCAACGTGGAGTCAGCTTCAGCAATGTCCACGTCTGGAATTCGGACGTCGACGCGGAGATGGCCGAACGAGGCGCATCGCCGCCATGCGCAACGCAGGTGATGTAGGTCTGCAAACTGAGCGGTAGGCGAACATTGCCTACGCGACTCCTTGGTGGACCCTCGTCAGACAGTGCGCCGGGATCGGTTAGCGCCACCGTCTGAAGATGGACCTCGCCAGCGTCGTTGTCGACGCATACCGCCGTCTCGTCTATCCCCACAATTCTGCAATGAGTTTCAGGTTTTCTGGACGGGACGTCTGCTCAGCCTTCCCACTCTGGGCCATTCAGAAGGCGGCGCGGTGGTGCCGCGGTGCCCGCCAAGGCACCGGCCGGGGAACGGGGCAACTTCCTAGCCGACGTGCGGCTGGCTGTCGGCCACAACGTTCTGGGGCGGAAGCTGATGCTGGAGCGGCTGCTTTAGCCGTCCGGCCCGGTTCCTCTCGGCATCCAGCAGTTCCTCCTCGGTTATCAGGCCGTTCAAAAACAGCTTGAGCAGGTGGGACGCGATGCGCTGGGCCAGCTGCGATTCAAGGGGAGTGCCGTTCTCGTTGCATACAATGCGGCACACGCGAGAGAGCATGTCGATCTCGCACGGCCCCAAGCACTGACCGGGGTACAACATAGCCTTTCCTCCTCGAAAGCTACGAAACCCGGACAGTGCGACAGGCGTGTGAATTCCGCAATTGATTTTGGCGTGATCGGGTGTGCTGTCAGGCGCGCGTGTGCACTCGGGAAATGTGGTGAGTTGACTCTTCTAATAGAGGACATCCCTCCCATTTTAGGAGCTTCTAATGCCTGCCCGCACAAAGGCATTCCCCCCACAGCCCCTCGACCGCCTTGAAGAGAACGATCCGCTTTCGGCATGCCCGCGCTAGAAAGCCGCATCTTGCCTTCAAGGAGCAGCACCGCTCTGAGCTCAGGACGAGATTTGGTTAGTACAAAACCGATCGCAGGCGATATTGTTGGACATTCAGGGGTCAATTCATCGGCCCGATACATTGGGAGGACGGAGGTGACCAATTCCACCGGGAGTTCTTTGGGCGTCGCTGTCATTACCGGAGCATCCTCAGGGATCGGCAAAGCTTTTGCCGAGCGACTGGCCAGCGACGGCTACGACATCGTGCTCGTCGCCCGCCGACGCGACCGGCTCGAGGCGGTAGCCCGCGAGATCAAGGCCTGCGGCGCCTCCGCTAAAATCATCGTCGCCGATCTGGCGCTAACGGAGGGCCTCGACACGGTGGAGCAGCGGATCCGGGCCGGGGACGTATCGCTACTCGTCAACAATGCCGGATTCCAGACTTACATGCCGTTCGTCGACCTCTCGATCGACCGCGCCCAGGAAGAGGTTGCCGTGCAGGTAACTGCGGTCATGCGTCTGTCGCATGCGGCACTTCCTGCGATGATTGCGCGTGGCGAAGGCGCCATCATCAATGTCTCTTCACTGCTTAGCTTCAGTGGAAGCATGAACTCCCCGTTCATGCCGAAGCGCTCGCTTTATGCCGCCACGAAAGCGTTCGTCACCACCTTCAGCGAACTTCTGGCGGCTGAACTCCAGGGCAAAGGTATTCGCGTCCAGGCGCTTTGTCCCGCAGTCGTCAGGACAGAATTCCATGACATCGACGGCAAGCCGGTCCTCAGGCCCAATGTGCCGGTGATGGAGCCGGCCGACGTCGTCAAGGCATCCTTGGCTGGCCTCCGGCAGGGTGACACGGTCTGCATTCCGGCCTTGGAGGAAGGGGGCAGGCTCTCCGCTGTCGCGGAAGCAAATCGCGCCCTGTTCGATGTCGGTCGCGGGGCCGAACTAGCGTCTCGGTATCGCTAACGCCAGCCCGGCCCCGTTCTGTCCCACTTGAGCACCAGAGCCAAGTGGACGTGCCGCGAGCCCACCGAAGCGGCCGGTCCGCTCACAGGGTGCTCAGCTTGCACTGTGAACGGCCAGGATGAGGCGCAATCCTGTTGGGCTGCTTCTGACGGGAACGGGGCCGTGTATGGACGGCTCTCCGTTGGCAAGGGATTCTTTGAGCTTTGCCTTTGCTGGTTGGTGCGGCCATGTATCCGACCTGTAGGTGCGGCCTATCATGTGCCGCTGGCCATAATGCCATTCGCGCGTCTCAGGTCCCGATCGTAAGCTCGCACTCGAGGTGCACGGCCCCAGTGGGTTTTCCTGATCCGGCGGTATCAACCGGCTTTGTGCATTAGCTCCTGTCCGCCCTTTCCAACCTCGTCAGCGATCGCTCGCCTTATCTGTTCTATGCGATGACCGGCTCCCTGTAGCGCTCGCCGTTCGTCATCAGTGCCCAGACCGTCCGGGCGGTCTTGTTGGCCAACGCAACCGCCGCAACCTTGGCTGTTCGCCGGGCCATCAACTGCACGAGCCATGGCCTCCTGGTACCGTTGCGCTCGGCATAGCGGATGACCGCCATCGCACCCACCACGAGCAACTGCCGCAAGTAGCGATTGCCGGCCTTGGAGATACTGCCGAGCCTCTCCTTTCCCCCGCTTGAGTTCTGATTCGGCACGAGTCCGATCCATGCCGATAGACAGCGCCCGGACTTGAATGCATGCGCATCGGCGACCGTAGCCACGAATGCACTTGCCAGCAGCGGGCCGACGCCTGGGATTTCCATCAACCTGCGACCAAGCTCGGTCTCACGCGCATTCGCCCGAACCCTACGATCGTTCTCGAGGATCTGTTTCTTCACGACCCTGAGCTGCGCCTCAAGCATGCGAAGGCATAGCCGCGCGTCAGCTGGTATCCTGGTCTCGTTCTCGTCGTTGACGACCACGAGCAGTTGCTCAATCCCATTCCGCCCGATCGGCGCGACGATGCCGAACTCGGATAGGTGTGCCCGCAATGCGTTCGATATCTGCGTGCGCTGGCGGTTGAGCATCAAGCGGACCCGGTGCAGCATCATCACACTTTGCTGCTCGGGTGATTTCACAGGCACGAAGCGCATGGTCGGCCGAGTGACCGCCTCGCAGATCGCCTCTGCATCTGCGGCATCATTCTTCTGCCGCTTCAGATAAGGCTTCACATACTGTGCCGGCAGCAGCCGGACATCATGGCCACGTGCAGTTAGTTCTCTCGCCCAATAATGCGACGAGCTGCAGGCTTCGATACCGACCAGGCAACGTGGCAGACTCTCGAAGAAGGCCAGCACGCGCCCACGCGTCAGCTTCCTGCGAACGACAACCTCACTCGCCGCGTCCACCCCGTGGATTTGAAACACTGACTTTGCAATATCCAGACCAATCGTCGCAACGTTGCCCATTCATAGATCTCCTCCAGCTCTGGCCCCACGATCATACCGCAGGGCGGGAGGAGAGCCGTCCACCGCATCAGAAGCGGACAGGCTGCTATCGGGGACGAGAAGTGGGTGGGCGGACATTCGGCTCGGCAAAGGATTTGGCCAAAACTGAACCTTTTGCCATGTTGCCGCCTGCAGCAATGTGAGTTCGGGCAAGCGAGCAGTCGGCGAGTTGGGCGGTAGCGATGAGACCGATATGATTCTTCGCGGCCTCAATTTCTGCACTCGAACTATCCGCTGAGACCATTTGCCCCTAACTCAGCCAGACCTTGCCGAAATCGTGCTCGTAGGTCGGATGCATGCCGTGGTTTCTCACGGATGGGACCGAGTGGTTAAACAGCTTACGCCAGTAGGGCTGTATGACGACGCCGGAATCCTGAAGAATCTGTTCGATCTCAGCCATCAGCAGCTTGCGCTTCTCGACATCCGCAACCGCCAGTGCCTCGACGCTCTTGGCATCGAAGTCGGGGTTCGAATAGGCTGATTCATTCCACGCTTCCCCGGTGCGATACGCCGTAGCCAAAATCTGGATCCCCAGCGGGCGCATGTTCCAGTTTGTCATGGAAAAAGGATATTTTGTCCAATCGTTCCAGAACGTCGAGCCAGGCAGAACCGTCCGCTTGACCTTGATGCCCGCCTCGCGAAGCTGGGCCGCGATCGCATCGCCGGTGTTCCTGTGCCAATCCTCGTCGACCGTAATGAGCTCGTGCTCGAAGTCGGTCTGCCCAGCGTCCTGCATGAGGGCCCTGGCTTTGCCGGGGTCACGGTTGATTTTTGGCAGAGCCGCATATTCGGGATGAATCCGGCAGACATGATGGTTCTCCGCGACATCTCCGGCATTGTCGTATCCGAGGTGAAGAACGACGGAATTGTCAACTGCCAGTTGCAAGGCATTGCGCACCCGCTTGTCGTCGTAGGGCTTGTTCTGCACGTTTGTGCGCGCGACGATCGTCGAGGCGGTCAACACTTCCGACTTGACGAGATCCATGTTGTCGAGAACCGACACAACGTCCGCCGACGTTTCATAGTTCGTATGTATCTCGGCTGCCTCGAATGCATTGATGATCGCAGAGGGGTCGGTGCCGTAGTCAATGAACTCGACGCCGTCGAGGTAGACCTCACCCTGCCACCATTTGCCATCCTCACGGCGCTTGAAGACAACCCTGTCACCAACGTCGTAGGAGACGAGTTGGAATGGCCCCGTGCCAATGGGCGCCGTAACGAAGTTCTTTCCAGTCTCGTCGAAGCTTCTGTGCACGATGAGTGCCGGATAGTCGCAGATGTTGGGGATCAGCGCGATGTTGGATTCGGTGAGGGACAATTTGACAGTCCAGTCATCCAGCTTTGTGATCGCACCATCGCGCAGCTTTCCAGTCGTGACATCCACGAGGCTGCCCATGCGGCCGGCCATAGAATTGCCTGAGGCGTGCTTGTCGCACCACCGGGTGAAATTGAAGACCACGTCCTCTGCGGTAAACACGTCGCCATTCGTCCAGGTCACCCCCTTACGGACATGGAGAACATACTCCGTGGCGTTCTCGTTCACTTCCCAGCTATCGAGGAGGTAGGGCTCGAACGTGAAGGCGCGGGTATACTTCACCAGAGGTTCCAGGGTCTGGCGCTGAGCCGTGGTGATCTGGGACCAGTCGGCGGTGCGCGGGTCCTTTGGATCCTTGACGTGCATGGCAACCTTGATCACGCCGCCTCTCTTGGCCTCCTCGGCGTGTGCCTGGCTGGGGCGGCAAGGCCTATCATGCCATACGCAACAACTGTCGACGCTCCGAATACACTGGCCATGGCCAGGAATTCGCGCCGATCCAATTCACCCGATTCGGCGCCCTCGGCCAGCTTGCGAACGAACTCCGGAACGCGATCCTGATTGCTTCTGTACAGTGTCATTGTAGTCCCCTCCTTTGGCTTTTCGCCTTCAATCCCAGCGCCTTACATCAAGGATGTCTTGCGCACGACATATCCCTCAAGGTCGAAGTATGAACATTCCAAGGGAGGACCTGTGTCGCGGAAATCCGACAATTTTGGCAACAAAATCGCGCGAGTGCATACGGCCTGATATCAACGGATTTTCAGGAAAACGCCGAGTTGTGCCGCTGCTGGCTGTTGTGGGCGAGGCCAAGACGACGGCATGCTCACGGCAGGCTGCACACATCCGGGCTGCCGAGAGTCCTATAAGGCTCGATCTTTCATTGATCGAGAACAGTTCGACGGGCAAACACGTGGCGGACCTCCCTTCCGAGCAGCGGCTGATGGCATTCTTGCTGGTGCATCGATTTCCGATGTTTAGTCTCGCATCGGCGGTTGATACGATGCGGTCGGCAAATCAAACCCTGGGCAGGGAATTCTATCGGTGGACAACGGTCTCATTCGATGGGGAGCCGGTCATGGCTTCCAACGGCATGAAACTCAATGTCGATTATTCGCTGAGAAATACGCCTAGCAACGACATCGCTTTTGTCTGCGCGGGAACCGTCATCGACTTTCCCGAAAAGGCGGCCGTGTTGGCGGCACTGCACCGATGGGGCAGGCGCGGCTGGGCGCTCGGCGCGCTCACCCTTGGCAGCCATGTGTTGGCGGAAGCGGGGCAGCTTGATCGCCATCGCTGCACCATCCACTGGGAAAATCGCGCCGCTTTCCAGGAGAGGTTTCCAACTATCGAATGCACGGGCAACGTCTACGAAATCGATCGCAAACGCTACACCTCCGCGGGAGGCACCACGTCGATGGATCTGTTCCTTGAAATCATTCGGCGTGACCTGGGCCCTACGATCGCGAACGAGGTCGCCGGACAGTTTCAGCACGAGCGCGTCCGCTCACCCAGCGACCGGCAACGCGTCGGCCCAGGCCGCGATCTGGCCAGCAAGTCCGTCGCGCTGCGAAAAGTCATCGAACTTATGGCCGAGAACCTCGAGGATCCGATTTCCGTCGTTAGTCTTGCGAAGACTGGCGGCATGTCTGTCCGGCAACTGGAGCGGCTATTTTCACTGAATGTAAACATGACGCCGGGCCGCTATTATATCACGCTGCGGCTGGAGCGGGCTCGAGCGCTCCTGCGCCAAACACCCATGTCGATCCTCAGCGTCGCTTTGGCGACCGGCTTCGCGTCACAGTCCTATTTTGCACGCAGCTATCGTTTGCAATTCGGTTATCTGCCCTCGGACGAGCGCCGGCCCGTAGCATAGCTCATCCTGGACGGGGCATTTTCATGCACTGTGAAGCACATGCATGTTGATGCGCCCTGGGTCATAGAGGCGTAACCCATCCGGGGCGGTGTGCATCTGGACCGTTCAGGTCTTGCATAGGCGCGAAGAACACCCAGGCGAATAATTCGCGAATCTTGGCGAGAAACTGGCGTCGATCGGCGCCCAGTCGAGCAATCATAGCCCGTGAAGTCGATCCCTCGCGCGGTGTCCGCGAGCAGAAGGCGGCACACCTTGGTCGCGGCAAGAAGGTCGGAGCCAAACGAGATGATTCAGCTCTCAGTTATTTTTCGCCGGAACTAGAGATATGCCCAGGATTATCTTTATCGCGCCCAATGGAGAACGGCGCGAGGTTTCAGCCGCCGAGCACGAGAGTGTCATGGAGGCTGCGACACGCCACGGCGTCGACGGCATTGTCGCTGAATGCGGCGGCTCCTGCATGTGTGCGACCTGTCATGTCTACGTCGAGGCCGCCTTCCTCGAATGCGTCGGCGAGCCGCAAGAAATCGAGAACGAAATGCTACATTTGACGGCTTCGGAGCGCCGGGCCGGAAGCCGCCTATCCTGCCAGATAATTATGTCGAGCACGTTGGACGGCATCACCATCAAAGTCGCTGAAAGGCAAATATGATGGCGGACGGGACCATCATCGTCGGCGCGGGCCACGCCGGAGTTCAACTGGCCGCCAGCTTGAGGCAGGAAGGCTACCAAGGTTCGATAACTCTCTTCGAGAGGGAGACGGACCTGCCCTATCACAAGCCCCCGCTCTCCAAGGCGTTTCTGAAAAGCGATGCGCAGAAGCCGCAATTGCTTCGAGGTGAGAGTTTTTATGAAGGGAATGGCATCGATCTTGTTCAAGGCATCGACGTCGAGGCGGTTGATCTAGAAGAACAGGCCGTGCTTCTGACGAACGGTACGAGTCGCCGTTTCGCAACGCTTGTGCTGGCAACCGGTGCGACACCACGCATGCCGGACGTCGCCGGAGTTCATTTTCGCAATGTCGTCGCACTGCGCACCATGCCCGACGCTCGACGCGTACATGAGGCGGTCGGGTCGGCTGTGAACGTTGTGATCATCGGCGGCGGCTTCATCGGTCTGGAAATCGGCGCCACCCTCGCTGCACTCGACAAGCGCGTGACCATCGTCGAGGCGGCGGACCGATTGCTTGGTCGTGCGGCGCCGGCTGAAATTTCTCGCCATGTCCTCCGCCGACTGGAAGCAGCTGGCGTGCGTATCATCCTGCGTTGCGGCGTGGCGGCCATCAACGGCCGCGATGATCAAGCCGTTTCCGTTACCACAACGGCCGATGAGAAGTTGGCAGCAGACCTCGTCATCGTGGGCATTGGGGTCGTGCCCAATTGCCTCCTGGCCACGACCGCGGGCCTTGCGTGCGAAAATGGCATCCTGGTGGACAGATCGATGCGCACGTCGCACGAAAACGTTTTTGCCGTTGGCGATTGTGCCCGCTTTCACCATTGGCTCGCCGGGCGGCGGGTGCGGCTTGAATCCGTGCAAAACGCAACCGACCAAGCAAAGCTCGCGGCACGTGCCATCGCGGGACATGACGTGACTTATCGTGCGGTGCCCTGGTTCTGGTCGGACATCGGCGACGTCAAGCTCCAGATGGTTGGCCTCTCGTACGACGCGGACCTACAAATCGTCACAGGATCTCTCGAGGACAATGCGTTCTCTATCCATCATTTTTCAGGTTCTCGGCTGACGTCGATCGATACCGTCAATCGCCCGGCCGAGCACATGCTGGGTCGCAAGATGCTCGCCGCCGGATTCTCGCCGCAGCCTGCCGATGTCGAAGCCGGCAGAACGGCCGAAGTTTTTGCGCGGTTTCAATCCACCGAGGCCCGACCGTTTATCCCGGCAGAGGATTAAAGGAACATGACTATGGTTGAGCGGGTTGCCTTGTTGCCAAATGGCAGCGTGAATTGCGACGTGCATCATCCCAATCCGACGATGAACGAGCTGATGCCGTTTCTGGACGACGTTTGGCGGGACCTGATTGCATCCCGCGGCATCACCCAGCTTGACAGCATCGCCTATCCCAACAACGCACCGCTGACTTGCCGTCCGGATTGGCGTGACGCGGTTGGTGGTCTCACCAACACGCCCGCGCGCCTGGTCGCGGAAGCTTTGGATCGCCTCGGCGCAGAGACTGGCATTCTGAACAATCTGAGCGGCGTCCACATGCTCTACGACACCTACATGGCGGTGGCCGTGACCAAGGCGCTGAACGACTGGACCCGATCGGAATGGCTGGACAAACATCCACACCTGCGCGCTTCCATCGTGCCGCCGTTACAGGGCATCGACGCCGCAGTCACCGAGATCGATCGATGCGCGGCGGATCGTCGATTCGTGCAGATACTTTTTCCCGCGGCGGCACACACGCCATACGGGCATCGCAGCTACTGGCCAGTGTACAAGGCTGCGGTCAAGCATGGTTTGCCGATCGGGATTCATGCAGGAAGCGCCTACCACCACCCTGTCACATCTCTCGGGTGGCCCAGCACCGTAATCGAGGATTACGCTGCCCAATCACAAATCATGCAGACCCAGCTCGCCAGCCTGGTTTCGGAAGGTGTCTTCGCTGAGTTTCCCTCGCTCAAGGTGGTCCTTATCGAGTCCGGGATAAGCTGGCTGCCTGCCTTCCTGTGGCGCTTCGGCAAATTCTGGAAGGGATTGCGGTTTGAAACGCCGTGGGTCGACCGCCCGCCTGCTGAAATAATCCGCGACCACGTGCGGCTGACAACGCAACCATTCGACGTTCCGGACGACCCGCAAATCGTGTCCAAACTGCTCGACCATTTGGGGTCGGATGAAATGCTGTTGTTTTCATCCGACTATCCGCACTGGCAGTTCGATGACGATGCCGTTCTGCCTGCGGGTTTTGACGCGTCGTTCATTCGCAAGATCGCAATAGAAAACCCGGTCTCGACCTACCCCCGTCTTTCGGAGAAGCACTCATGACCGCGCACGCCGGCGCTCCGTCGTCCCTTACCTCGATCTCGCAAAAGATCATCGATTGCGACGTGCACCCAAAGCTTACGTCGATTGACGATCTCAAGCCCTTTCTCAGTCAAAGATGGCGGTCGCATCTGGCGACATACGGATTGCGCTATCGGATGGGTTATCAGGACGGAAACCCTTACCCAAAGGCCGCGCCCGCCTCCTCACGCCGCGACACTTGGCCGAAAAACGGGGGATTGCCAGGTTCCGACGTTGGTTTGCTGCGGGCACAGCTTCTTGATCTCTATGACATGGAGTTTGGCGTTATGAACCCTCTTTGGCCGACAGGCCAAGGGGTGCTCGGGGATGAC
>NZ_VFVA01000052.1:0-26706 GCF_006442155.1 Mesorhizobium sp. B2-4-14
GCCAGTCATGAATCAAACTCCTGCTCTTGTGACAGAAGCCAAACAAAATGAAGCTTACTTTTGTTCCAGGGGACTAGGTCTGTACCGAGCCGACGGCGGTGACGTTGTAGGTATGTTCGCCGACAAGCGCGCCGACGATATGGATAGGATCGATATCGTAGGCGGCCGCCACCTGCTTGATGTGCGCCACCAGTTTCTTCTCGTGCTTCAGCAGCGCGACGATCTTCTCGTATTTTCCGGGTAGGTGGTCTTGAAGGCGCGCGTTCGCGTCGCGGATGCATCCGGGATTGGCGGTTGCGTTTCGGAGCGATTGCCGGATGGAACGACGACCAGCCCGCCGGCATGCGCCGTCTCCACCATGAGCGCGCCACTCCAGGAGAGGGCCGCGAGCAGGAGGACCAGGAGAAATCGCTGCAACGCAATCATCGGGCGCCTTTTTTGGGCTCTCGGGGAACGTCGCCGGAGACGCCGCATACTGCTCTCAACAGCCACATCATGGCGCTGTCAAGGCTTGGGCCGCCATTGACGGCGGATGTCTGAAACGGGTCACAGGTTTGGTAAAAAACTTGATTCAAACTTTATTGGTAATTTCTCGTTCATAACTGAGCCTGGTTGTCCGTCGGCCGTCGCCTTCGGTCTGTTGCGTTTCGAGTACAGGTCCAGATGCGGTTACCAGGCGTCATCAGTTTCGTGATCGCATCACTGTGCCTTGCCGGCTGCTCGTCGACATCGGGCATGGATGCGCTCGACGTGCAGAAGCCGTCGAACGAGACCACCAGTTCGGTGGTGCGGCCAAGCGCGCCGATCGCATCCGTCCCCGTCACCAAGGTCAACAATGCGCGCAAGCGCACTGAGCCCGCGCCCGTGGACGACACTGTTCGCCCCTTTGGCCTTGCGGAGGAGGAAACGGTGGCGTTTCCGGCGCCCGAATTGCCCGACAGCGTCGATCCGCCGGTCGAGCCGGCAGCCCTGGTCTCGCCTCCGAAACTTTTGTCGCGGGCAGCCCCGCCCATGCTTGCCGGGCCGATCACGCGCTATGGCTTTCGCGATGCCAAACCGATCAATTTCGGCCGCTCCTCGCCCCGGCATCTTGCCGTGCACGGGGTCGACGTGTCGCGCTGGCAAGGGAATGTGAACTGGGAAAAGCTGCGCGCCCAGGGCGCCAACTTCGCCTACATCAAGGCGACCGATGGCGGCGACCATCTTGATCCGATGTTCACCAGGAACTGGCGCGGCGCCGACGCGGCCGGGCTGAAGCGCGGCGCCTACCACTTCTTCTACTGGTGCCGAACCGCCGGCGAGCAGGCCGACTGGTTTATCCGCAACGTGCCGAAGGTCGAAGGCGCCTTGCCGCCGGTGATCGATGTCGAGTGGAACGGCGACTCCAGCTGCCAGCGGCGGCCGTCGCGCGAAAAGGTCCTGGAGAAGATGCAGGTGTTCATGGACAAGCTGGAGCGTCACTATGGCCAGCGTCCGATCATCTACACCGCGCCGGATTTCTATCGCGACAATCTGCAGGGCGCCTTTCTCGACTATCCGTTCTGGCTGCGCGCGGTGGCGAGACATCCGTCAAAGGTCTATCGCGACCGCAAGTGGCTGTTCTGGCAATATTCCGGCTCCGGCCTGTCGCATGGCGTCACCGGCCGCATCGACCTCAACGTTTTCCATGGCGACGAGCGTCAATGGCGCGCCTGGGCCGGCGGTCGGCAGATGATGGCGGACGCGGAGTAGGGTTCGCGTCGCCGTTCATTCCCGTTCCGGCCAGCTATTGGAACTGGTTGCTCCCGCCATTCCTTTCCTCGCTCAGCCGCAGCTTCATCCTCAAGCTCATGATCTCGGCAATCGCGGCATCGATCATGGTGAGAAGCGTAAGCGTGTCGTGCTGGGTTGGATCGGCTCTGACATAGGCGAGCTGATTCACGATATCGGTGTCGTCGGATTCGTCGCTCATGCGCATCGTCCCGGCTGTTGTCTTTCGGGATTTCTCGGTCCGATCGGATCGATCGTCAAATTGCTCCTTTATCACTTCCTCGTGTGGATGGTCTTCGCGTTTCGTTCGGCCTTAGCGTGTCTGAGGGATAATTCTTGTTCCGGCCCGATAACTGGATATCAAGGCGGCTTGATCGGATCGCGCCGCCCGACATCGACCAGGTTCAACTCGGCCAGAAGGCGGTTCTTCGCCTTTCCGCTTCAATCAGCGCACCACGCCGAAATCAACGGAAAGGTGTCTCGCATCTCAGCTGATCTGACGATGAACGAGCGCCGGCGAGATTTGTCTTCTAGCTGATTAGGCCGAGCTTCTCGCGCAGCTGCAACCATGGGGCGCTACCTACAGCGCGCTCTTGCGACGCCGACCCTTCCGCTCGGCCGTCATTTCGGGTGCAGGCTCGATGATGTCGCCAGCCACGACGGCGCGCGTGCGCTGCAGCATTGCGGGGATTTCCCGAGCAGGGAGCGGCCGACTGAGCAGGAAACCCTGTGCCTCGGTGCAGCCTTCTCTTCGTACCCGCTCGAGCTGTTCCGCTGTCTCGACCCCTTCGGCGGTGGTCTGTATCCCGAGGCTGTTGCCAAGGCTCGTGACGGCCCGGATGATGGCAACCGAGCTGTCGACGTCATCGGCATCCCTGACGAAGGACTGGTCGATCTTGATCTTGTCGAACGGGAAAGAGCGCAGGTAGCTCAAGCTCGAGTATCCCGTTCCGAAGTCGTCCATCGCAATATGCACCCCAAGTATGTGGATCTGCTGCAGCAGCGCGAGAGTCGCCGGGCTGTTGGCCAGCAGCACCGTCTCGGTGATCTCAAGCTCAAGCTGACTCGCGGGCAGCCCCGAGGCATCCAGTGCCTCGACGATCGTCGAAAGCAAGCGCGTGCTGCGAAACTGCGTCGGCGACAGGTTGACGGCAACCTTGATGCCTTTGGGCCAGCCTGCTGCGTCGAGACACGCTTGCTTGATCACCCAGTCGCCGATCGGGACGATGAGGCCGATCTCCTCGGCCAGGGGAATGAACTCTGCCGGAGAGACGATGCCACGCTTCGGGTGATGCCAGCGCAGCAGCGCTTCGAAGCAGCTGACCTCGCCGCGGCCGATATTGAGGAGCGGTTGGTAATAGATCTCGAACTGCTCCCGTCCCACCGCCTCGCGCAGATCGAGTTCGAGAAACCGCCGCGCCTGCATGCGGGCATCCATTTCCGGCTCGAAGAACCTATATGTTCTGCGTCCGTCCGCCTTTGCCCGGTAGAGCGCCATGTCGCCGTTCTTGAGCAGCTCGTCGGCGTTCTCGCCATCGTCCGGCGCAATCGAAATGCCGACGCTGGCGCTGATCATAACCCCGTGTCCATCGACGATGTAAGGCGCGCTCAGCGCGTCTATGACCCTTTGAGCAAGGGCAGTGGCCTCGACCGGCTGATCGGTCCCCTTTTGAATGATCACGAACTCGTCGCCACCGAGCCTGGCTACCGTGTCGCCTTCACGGAGGACGCGCCTCAGCCTGGCGGCGACCTCCTTCAGCAGGGCGTCACCAATCGGATGCCCCAGCGTGTCGTTGACCGTTTTGAAATGATCGAGATCAAGGCAAAGGACGGCGACCTTGCCGTTCTGCCGGCTCATCTCGATCAGAGCTTCCTCGGCGCGTTCGTGGAACAATGTACGGTTCGGAAGATCGGTAAGCCCGTCGTGGCGGGCCATGTGCGAGATGCGGGCCTCGCTACGCCGCAAGTCGGTCACGTCGTGGTGCGTGGCAAGCCATCCGCCGCCTGGCAGCGGCTGGTGGATGAGGTCGATTGTGCGCCCGTCCCGGAGTTCGACGAGGCTCACGACGCGCTCGGCACGGTCGATCGTCGCCGAGAGTTCTTCCAGATATCTTTCCGGCTCCAGGCCGACATAGAGCCCCGCGGCGATCCGGAACTGCTTCAAATCGGCCCAATGCGAGCCTGGACGGGTCAGGGTCTCCGGCAAGTGATAGAGGTCAGCGTAGGTCTGGTTGCAAAAAACCAGCCGCCGCTCGGCATCGAACATGCACAGACCCACCGGCATGTTTGCTGCCGCTGCGGCCAGATGCTGCCGTTCCAGCTCCGCCTCGCGGGCCAAGGCATCACTGCGCTCCAGGCTGGCACGGTAGCCGGCAAAGGCCGAGAACAACACCCCAATCTCGTCCCGGCGATCCCTTTTGGGTGCAACGAGGGTTGAGCGACGGTCACCCAGTGTTAGGCGATGCATCGCCTCGCTCACCGTGAGGATCGGCTTGCTGACATTGTGTCGAATCCAGGCGACAAGCCCGCCGAGGCACACGGCAGCAAAGGCAATCGCGGCCCAGGTCAGCCGCTGCGCGATGGTGTAGGTGCGATCCGCCATGGCTGCGACAGCGGTGCTGCGCTGATTGGTGAGGGCCAGCAAGCCGTCCAGCCGCTGCGCCGCCTCGGCGACGGTTGGCAGCGATACCGTCTCGAACTCCTTAAGGGCCTTTGTTCGCCCCTCTGTTTCCAGGAGCGGGAAAATGGATGTCAGGGAGTCTTGATAGGCCGTCCACAGATAAACGAACTGATCGAACAGTTCCTGCTCGGCGCGCGATCCGGCGCTTCTACGGTAGGCACGCCGACCCCTCAGAATCTCGTCGCTCTCCCTCGCCATCTCGTCATCGATGCGCAGCAGCTGTCGGGTATCGTCGGTGCGCATGCGCAGCGTCGCATAGAGCTGATGTTCCGCGAGATTGCGCTTCATCTCCTCCACGACCTGGACCTGCGGCAACCAAACGCCTGTGATCTCACCTGTGATTTCATTGAGAGATCGCAGCTGACCCACCCCAAATAGCCCTACTGCCATGACGCACAACAACGCCAGACCAAAGCCCAGCGAGAGCTTGGTCCTGACGCTAACATCCTTCAATGGCTTCAGGTAAAACATTGGTGTAATTAGACCAATCCCGCGCCATACGATGATTACGCGGGAAGTTTAGAGCGCTTTTCGTAATATAGCGCCAAACGTATTAAGGTTGAATTAAGATGGGCCTTAGCGATATTATCCGCTTACAGCAGGTAAAAGCAGCTCAGCTACTTTCTTCAACTATCGAGGGCGTCGAGCGCAGGCTTTCCTGCCAGATCTCGCGATCGTGGACGAGGCGGAAAGGACAATGCTTTCCTGTTGCTTCGAGGTTTGCGCCCAATAACCGAGAGAATACAAAGAGATGCAGGATGGCGCGCAATTGCGAGATGAGCGTATTCCCAGCGTTGCCGGAGCCTTTCCCATTGCCCTGGCTGGGTTGTCCAGTTTGAGATCGCGACATTGGTCGGCTGGACCCACAAGAGGAACACGATCAGTCCGCACCCGATCAGCGCCGCGGAGACCAGTGCGCCTAAGGCCGCCCGGCGTTTCGTTCGCAGCAACAGGACAGCGAGTATTGCGTCAAGGATGATCTTTGCGGTGATGGGCGGGCCGAACAGCGCCCAGCCGAGCTACATTTGCTGTGCGCCGAAATAGGCTGCCCGATCCATCGCGAGCTTGTGCGGCATCTCTAAAAGATGCGCGCCGCTCGGGATGAGCAGGATGGCTCCCACCCAAAGCGAGATAAGGACCATTGCTCTCATCGTCGACCTCCGATCGCGGCCAGCTTGCTACCTGACATTCCGCGCTAACGATCGATTTCTCCAAACACGATGTCGAGCGAGCCGATGATTGCCGACACGTCGGCGATCATGTGGCCTCTGGACAGGAAATCCATCGCCTGCAGGTGGGCAAAGGATGGGGCCCGAATTTTGCATCGATACGGGACATTGCCGCCATCTGAAATCAGATAGACGCCGAACTCGCCCTTTGGTGCTTCGACAGCCGCATATACCTCTCCAGTGGGGACACGGATGCCTTCGGTGTAGAGTTTGAAATGGTGGATAGTCGCTTCCATGGAGCGCTTCATTTCGGAACGGTTTGGCGGCGTGATCTTTTGATTGGGTATCGCGACTGGTCCTTGGCCCGCCGGCAGCCGTAACTTTTCCAAACACTGCTTGATGATCCGGACGGATTGGCGCATTTCCTCCATTCGAACCAGATAGCGGTCGTAGCAATCCCCGTTCTTGCCGACGGGAATGTCGAAATCCATCTCGGGATAGCATTCGTAGGGCTGGGCCTTGCGCAAATCCCAGGCGGCTCCGGAACCGCGCACCATCACGCCTGAAAAGCCCCATGCCCAGGCGTCGTCAAGACCGATCGTTCCGATGTCAACGTTTCGCTGCTTGAAAATCCGGTTGCCAGTCAGCAGTTCATCGAGATTGTCGCAGACCTTGAGGAAAGGGTCACAAAAATTCCAAATGTCGTCGAGAAGTCCCGGTGGCAGATCCTGATGCACGCCGCCAACCCTGAAATAGTTGGCGTGCATCCGGGCGCCGGAAGCACGCTCGTAGAAGACCATCAGCTTCTCACGCTCGGCGAAGCCCCACAGCGGCGGCGTCAGAGCGCCGATGTCCATTGCTTGCGTCGTGACGTTGAGGAGGTGCGACAGCAGCCGCCCGATTTCGCAGAAAAGGACGCGAATGAGCTGCCCGCGTCGCGGGACCGATATCTGGAGCAATTTCTCAGCCGCAAGGCAGAAGGCGTGCTCCTGATTCATCGGGGCGACATAGTCGAGCCGATCAAAGTAGGGGAGTGCCTGAAGATAGTTCTTGTGCTCGATCAGTTTTTCCGTGCCGCGGTGCAGCAGTCCGATATGCGGATCGACTCGCTCGACCACTTCGCCGTCGAGTTCGAGCACAAGCCGCAGGACGCCATGCGCTGCCGGGTGTTGCGGCCCAAAGTTGATGGTGAAATTACGAACCTTCGCTTCAGTCACGGAGCCCTCGGCGTTCAGGATTAGCCGCTCAATTGGCGTGACGATTTCTGGAAGTACGAACTGAAACGGGAAGAACGCTTGGGGGTTCCATGGATTTGCGTCTGTGGAGTGATCCCTGTGGCGCATTCAACTCATGGGAAGCATTTAACGACTGGGATGCGCACGGAGACCATATTGAGGAAATCGAGGATTGGATCTGGCCTCGCGATATCTCGGTAGAACTGCCCGCCAGGCTCCGGGGAAGCAGAGGGTTGTCCGTGACGTGTCCCATTCGCTCCGGTCAGGTCTTCCGCGCACGCGTTTCGGCGGCCTTCCGTGCCGCGGCCGAACGACCGGACGGGCCCTTCGTCTCGCCTGCCTTCTTCGCCGCAGCCGAGCGTTCTTCTGCCGTCCGGTGTGATGCCGCGCGCTTGGTCTGCCGTGAGAGAGCCTCATGCGATGTCGTGTTCTTCGGTTCGTGTTCGAGGACCTCGGACACAGCCTTCGAGACCTTCGGGCGGCGCTTCGGCGTGCGCTCGCCCTGGCCGACTTCATAGGCGTATTCGGCGCTCTTGCGCGTGCTCTCCTTGACCTTGCCTTTCTTGGGCGGCGGCAGATCAACACCAGCGCGACGTGCTTCCGATAGGCCGATGGCGATCGCCTGCTTGGTCGAGCGCGCGCCATGCTCGCCGCGCCGGACCTTTTCGATCTCCTCATGAACGAACTCACCAGCCTGGGTGCTCGGCGACTTGCCTTGGCGCTTGTCCTTTCGCGCCTTCTCGATGGTCTTTTTGTCTGGCATTGCATTGCTCCTTCCTGGCAACCGTTCGAAAAGTGGCGGTGCGTCGCCATCAAGACCGCTGGATCACGCACGCCGCGCCATTTGGGTTGGGTTTTCCACCATGTGCCGCCGGGCGCGGGTGAAATCGGCAATGTCGAGCATGACCCGGTCCTCAGTACGGCTGGCTATGGAGGCCGCCGAGCGCGAAATGCCTGTCAGCGCCTGCCCTGCCGACCCGTCCTCGACGTTCACGGCCACGTCGCCCAGTCTCCCTGTTTTTCGGATCGAAAAAAACGGAGCGGTAACCCTTCAGGCAATTCGCCGGCCCGCTAAGTCCAAAGAACGACCCGACAGTGCGAAGAGTTCCTGCGTCGGAACGATGATGGATGCGACACGTTCGCCCAGAAGTCTTGCACGCGGTTCGCAAAGGAGACTGGCGGAGACGGAGATGCGTATGCCACCTTGGCGAGTATCGCGAACAACCTCGCCGCCGTTATCCTGTTCCGGTTGGTTGCAACGGGGTTCCTCCTGTTCGGCACACTGTTCTGGCCGCAGCGCTAAGCCCGTATGGTGATCCTTCCGTCTGTCGATCACACGACGACCGCAGGAATTGAACGAGCCCTTTCGCGCATCAATCTTCCAGACCGATTTGGCCGCACGCTTCTCACCCGTGTCGGCAAGCTGGAACTGCGGGTTCCGCAGGACCGGCAGGGGCGCTTCGGTTCCCTGGGCATTTGCTGGGGAAGGAACTAGAGCCCGAAAGAGAAAACCCAAGGGTTGGTTTCGTACCCCAGGCGCGGCTTGGGCTTGCTTGTGTCGGTCTGTGATGAAATGGCGGTGCCGGTTGCCGTACAATCCAATTTTGCTGCCTTTACCGCCTTGATCGACAGACCAGCACATGCATTGGCAGTGACCTTCGCCTTCTTTTCGTGCGCCACGGCGGCACTTGACGCGGCAAGGACAATAGCCGCGCACGCGATAGCAGTTTTCATTAAAATCTCCTATTTTAGGAAAAACTAATGAAAAGTTAACGTAACGTCAGATAGGCGTCAACGGATAGATCGACCCCGGCGGTGCCATCAAGTCCGCGGTCGGTGCACGTGATTTCGGGAACCGAATTGTGCCCCACTCGGTACAACTCGACCCGAGAGCCCTTGGGGCCTCCCAAAGCTTCAGTGCGCCAGATGCGGAGGGGAGGCGGCCCGGCTGCCGGGGGTTTTTCCTTTGGGGGACCAGCAGCCGAGCCATGCCGGAGTTCCTCCCGGCTGATCTGATCATGCCCCTATATTAGCAAGAACGCAAATGCGATTTGGAATCTGAAATGAGCGCTCCGGGAGGCGCCAGCGCGCGCCAGAGGCTTCGGCGATGTAGGACAGCGGCGGCGGGAAACGCATACAGGCGGGGCTGCTACGCTTGCAAATCCGTAAGATAGGTCTTCATCGCCCGATGCGGCATACCAGCTTCCTCGAACGCGTCGCCATAGGCTACGAAGCCGAGCTTCTCGTAGAACGAGATCTTGTCCGCCTGGGACGTGAGATAAAAGCGGTTCTCGCCACGCGACCGCGCGATCTTCATCCCCGCCTGCATCATCCGCGAGGCAATGCCCTTGCCCCGTGCATGGCGCAGCACGGCGACACGGCCGAACTTGGCGTGTTCGGGCAGGAAGACAATCCGCAGCGTGCCGACGACATCGCCGCCGTCGATGGCGACAAGGTGGATGGCCTCGGCGTCATAGGCATCCCGTTCCACCGTCTCGGGCACGTTCTGTTCGACAATGAACACCTTGCGCCGGACTTCGAGTGCGAGGGCACCTAGGTCAGAGGCAATGGAGACGGGGAGGATCGTGAGATCGGACATGGTGAAGTTCAACCATTGGAACGCGAATACGATCGCAGCCGGGATTCGGGATCAGCCCGCGATAGCGGGCCTTAGAGCGATTCCAAAAGTCGATCGCGAACCAAGGACCAAGTTCGCTGCCATCTTGGCGGCAAACGCGCTGTACGGGCTTCCCTGCCTCTTCTGAGGGGTTTTCAAGGCGCTGGCAAGATCATCGAAAGCGATGCAGGTTGAACCACTGTTTTCCCTCGCAGACAATCAGTCATAGATGATCTGGCTGCGCGATCCGTCCAACGTCATGAAGCCGATGTGCCGCCGATCCTGATAGAACTCGCACGAGGCGACCGACCGATGGGGGGCATGCGCCTTGTTGCGGATTTCAAATTCGATCGTCACCTTCAGCGGATCAACTTGCTCCGTGACGCTGATGCGCCTGTAGCTCTCGTGACTCTCACCATGCAGTTCGAAAAACCGCAGAAAGTTCTCACACCGTGCGATCGGAGTCAGCGCCGGCTCCGAGGCTGCCGGCGAAAGCATCAATGCGTAGGCGCACAACGCGGCCAGGATCGCGGTCATTTCCTCAACCTAACGCCGGCGCCGCCGTCGACCATCTGTCCGTCTTCGAGGAAGATAACGCCCGCTTCACGGAGAGCGCGTTCCAGGACTTCCAGTGTGGCGTTGCGCGGGTTAGACATTCCGGTCTCGAAATTCTGGAGCGTCGCAATGCCGACCTTGGCCGTGTCGGCGAGGTTCTGCTGCGTCCATGATACGAGCGCCCGAGCGGCGCGGCACTGCGTCATCAATTCGATCATCCCCCTTCGATCATCCCCATAGATACCTTCGTGCAAGGCGTTGGTCGCGTCGAGGGGCTTTCGAAAAACCTCTGTCGCGTTTCGCACTTCGCCAACCAGCGCGGTTTCGACGGCAGCCAGGAATGCGTCTGCGTTGCCAAGTTCATCTTGACGTTCGAAACGATGCTGGCGACGTCGGCGGCGACGGTAAAGCACACCGAGATCAGCGATGAAGAGTTTTTCGGCCCGACTGGCGGGGCGACAGTCAATTAACTCGAAGACCGGCTATTTTTTGGCCCGGCGACTTCGGCTTCCGGATCTTTTGCATTCAACGGAACGAGATGCCGGGAAGCCGGTTAACTAGATATGCCAATCAAGGTCAAAGAACCTCCGGCGAGGCCGGACCCGAAGAAGCCACCTGTTCGTCGTCCCGACGAGGAAGAATCGCCACAACCCAAACATGTCGATCCACCGCCGCGAGATGTGCGAGAGGCACCAGTACCAAATCCCAACGGCGATAAGAAATCCTAAGCGTTCCGCAAGCAAAAAAGGGCTCGGCTGCTTCGGGGGGAATGCTATGTCTGTGGCGGAAAAGTCACGCAACTCGAATATCCAGCACTTCAACTGGCGCGAGCTTATTATCCAGCTAAGCGAGGCGTATCGTTGTCCGCGGGTAAAAGGGGACACTCCTCCCGAACTAGCGCCCGCTGCGGAATAAGGTGGTGGGCGTTTTCTTTACCCCGAAAGGGCCCGGCGGCCACCGGCTTGCCAGGCCTTTCTTGTGCTTTGCAGGCTTGCGAGCATCACTTATGCGATTGCTGGAAGCCGGCCACGTCGTATTGAGATACGCTCTTCGGGTTCTTTGAGTTCTGCGGCTGCTCGCCGGCATAGTGTGTTCCCGCATTCCCATCGGGATTGAAGGCAGAACCCGGGGCAGAGCTGACGTGGCCAGGGGTGGTGCTACCTGTTTCAGAGGTGCCGATCGTTTGGCTGGGCTGACCAGTCGTGCCTGTTACGGTATGGACGTTGGCAGCCAAAGCCGTGCTGGCGGAGGCTATGAACAAGCCGGCGATCATTGGCGTGAGGAGATGCTTCATGGTGTTCTCCTTTGCGTTTCAGGAAGGCGCTCGGGGTTGAGAGCACCCGCATGAAGCGCGAACGCTTTTCGGGCCCGCTTTTATTCCGGTGGCTTCGGCTTCCGGGCCTTTTTTTGTTGGATGATTCTCGGCCCATATTGGCCAAATCTTGGACAGAGGCCGGTAAAAATTCACTAAGTGCTTGATTTTGTGGTACGCCCAAGGGGAATCGAACCCCTGTTACCGCCGTGAAAGGGCTGGCTTTCCGGGTTTCTTCGTTCACGGCCATTCGCAGAAATCCAGTAATTACAAGGTTTTCGTTCTCTTCCGTTCATCGCTGTACGGGGGCATATATTCGACGTATATTCGACGTGTTTTCGAAAAATCGAAAGGCGGGAACATGGCGAAGACCCTCAAGGAAGCAACGATCACCACTGCGAATGCTCGTTCCAGGCTCGGTGCTGGTGAATATCCGAGGCGCCTCGATGCTGAGGCAGCGGTCTGGTATCGCAAGGGCAAGCGGGGCGGAGTCTGGTTTGCCCGATGGCGCAACTGGGGACCAGGCGCGAACTACAAGCAAGCGCAGGTAGGCCCTGCCAATGACCTCAACGACAAGCCGACGGAAGGTCTGTTCACGTTCCCGCAGGCGGAGGCGCGGGCTCGCCAAATTGTCGATCAGGCGCGCAAGGATGCCAAGGCCGCAGCCGATGGGCCAGTGCTTACGGTGCGACTGGCTGTCGAAGCTTATATTTTCGACCGCGATGCGCGCGAGAGCAGAAGGGGTGGTCGCACGATCCGTTCGGATGCTAGCAGGCGGCTCAGCCGGTACATCCTTGGCCAGGAGAAGCGTGGCAAACAGAAAGCAATTCCAGCAGAACCGCTGGCGGACGTGGCGCTGCACGCCTTGAAAGAAAGCGACCTCCTAGAGTGGCGCGACCGCTTGCCGGCGACGCTGAAGGTGACGGCAAAGCAGCGCACCATCAATGACCTGAAAGCGGCGCTCAACGGCGCCTATGCCGCGCACCGTCGCCGGCTGGAACCTACCTTGCCAGCCGTCATTAAGCACGGCTTGAAGGCCCAGCAGAGCGACGACGATGACGCCGTTCCGCTGGCGCGTGACAATCAGATCCTCAGTGATGCCCAGGTGGGCGCGCTGCTTGCCGCGGCGCGGGAGATTGACGACGAACAGGATTGGGACGGCGATTTGTTCCGATTTGTTGTAGTCCTTGCGGCGACCGGCGCGCGCTTCTCGCAGGTCGCACGCACGAAGGTCGGTGATGTGCAGCGGAGCCAGGGACGGGTGATGGTGCCAGTGAGCCGGAAGGGCAGAGGCGGCAAGAGCGGCAGCATTCCCGTTGCGATCGGCAAGGACGTGCTAGACGCGCTGCTGCCAACGGTCACGGGCAGGAAGAACGACGCTCCGTTACTGGAGCGCTGGCGGTACAAGCAGGTTGCGGGCGGAATTCGGTGGGTTCGTGATGGGCGCGGTCCCTGGCACTCGCCTAGCGAACTACATCGGCCGTGGCACGACATCAGGGAACGGGCGAAGATGGTCGACGTGATCCCATACGCGCTGCGCCATTCCTCGATCGTGCGTGGCATCCGCGCCAATCTGCCGATTCGGCTGGTTGCGGCCCTGCACGATACGTCGGTGCCGATGATCGAGAGGCATTACGGAAAATGGATCGTTGACGGGCTCGAGGAACTGGCGGCTCGGGCGGTGGTCCCGCTGGTCCCGGTCCGGGACGGCAATGTCGTTCGGCTTGGAGTGGGGTCGTGAAGGATTCCACGACCGAGCCTATCGACTGGGACGACGTCGAAGATTGGTGGAAAAAACTGATGCTGGTTTGCGATCGCCATCGCATTGAGTTGACCCCCGACGGGGATGTGCCCTGGGAGCATCTGGCCATAGCGCTTCTTTTGCGGCACGAGCCAAGTTTTCGTCCACCCAAGCGCGGCAAGGTTGGACGGCCGCGAGACTGGAGAAAGGATATCGCGCTGATCCTCGATGCCGACCGCGTCATTGGTGAACGGCGCTGTTCCGACAGCGGGGCCATTCACATCATGACAACGTCGCCACGGTTCGCGAGACGATGGAATGGCGAAAATGAGCGGACCCTGCGAAATAGGCTGAGCGCCGCGCGCAAGGATGAAAAACTCGCAATCATCATACAGAAGGCGCGCGAGGAAGCCCGCGACCGTGGGTTTGGTGATCTTTGGGGACTGATGAACAAGGAATATCGGTTCGCTGAGCAGAAGCGCCAGTAGGCGAAAACAGAGCTGATCAAGAAGCGCGGCATGACACCGAAGAAGACTATTGCGGCCGGCCAGCAGATCGAAGGCGAGACGTCAGACGAGGCGAAGGCTGGAGACAAGGAGCCGAAGGCCGCAAGCCAGCCGCCCAAGCCCCCCGCGCCTCCGAAGCCAGAAGTGGCAGAGGATGAATTGACGACCGCGGATCTGGAAGCGATCCGCCAGGCAAGGGCGATGTTTCAATAGGCGAAAAAAACATCAGGGAAATTCCGCCCTTAAATTCCGTGACTCCGTTGCCAGACTTTTTTCAGGTGCTTCGCTCCAACCTTGCTCCACGTTAACAACCCGAGGAGCATTTTCATGAACACCAACAAACTTGGTTTCTCCATCGAGGAAGCCGTCGAATTTTCCGGCATCGGCCGCACGCGGATTTTTTCAGCGATCAATGCTGGGCAACTTGTCGCCCGAAAATTCGGCCGGCGCACGGTCATTTTGCGTCAAGACCTGGAAGCGTTCCTTCGTGCGCTGCCCGCCCGAGCGCCGAAAGAGCTTCCCGCCAATACAATCCGGGCAAGCGCCTTTTTGAGCAGTAAGGAATTTCTCGGTCAAGAGGCGATTGATGAGCAGAAATGAGCAGGTCTTAGATTCATCCGCCGTCATCGACGTAGCCGCCCAATGGCTGGTCGAGACACCGCGCGCGCAGCGTTCGCGACCGGTCATCGTCGAGCTGCGCGAGCGGTTCGGCCTCAGCGCCATCGATGCCGGCGCGGCTATCCGCGAGGCGAACGTTATCCGGGCGAGGTCGGCATGACGGCTTTCGTCACTCTGGCCGAGGTCGAACGTGCCCTGCTGCACGACAAGCCCCGACGGCGTATCATCATTCCCGATGTTCTCCCGGCCGGCCCTTGTCTGCTCTACGGCCCCAGCGGCGCCGGAAAGACAGGCATAGCGGTCAGAACGGCGGCGACGGTAGCCGCGGATCTGCAGTGGGCTGGCAAGTCGGTCAACCAGGGCAGCGTCCTGTATGTGGCGGGCGAGGATATCGAAGGCGCCAAAATTCGGCTGGTGGCCGCCGCCCGCGATCTCGACCTTCAACCCGCCGCGCTGCCAGTCGGGATCATGGAGGCGCCACCCGAGGGGCTTGGTACCAACGCGGCCCGTCTCGCCGTGTTGGCCGCAGCTAAAGACCTGAAAGAGGAATGGGGCCACCCTGTCGTACTCATCATCGTCGACACGCTGGCGGCCAGCTTCGGGCCGAAGAGCCAGGACGACGCCTCGGCAGCTTCCGAGTATATGAGCAGCGCCGACAAGATCGCTCGCAAGATGGAATGCGCCTTCCTAATTGTCCACCACACCGGTAAGGATCAGCGCAATGGCATGCGCGGCAGCCAGGTGTTTTTCGACCGTGCCGACGCGATTATCCGCGTTGGCAAAGGAAAATTGGGCACCACCTTCGGCAAAGTCGAGAAAATGCGCAACGGGCCGGGTGGCGCTCGGTTCAGCTTTGATATAGCCGGGATCAATGTCGAAACCGCTGGCGGAATAATTTCGGGCCAGGTTGTCCGGAATTTGAATGCTTGCGAACCGGTCGAGCCTGAAAGTAGGGAGGCAGGAAAAGACCGGCGTGAGCAAACCGACGCGGCGGTGGCGCTGGTCATCTTGCAACGCCTCGCCGTGAATGGCGAAGCGTCGAAGAATGCTTGGCAAAACGCCTGCTTCGACGCGTGGGCAGACAAACCTTCGAGCAATGCCCGTTCACGAGCTTTCAGCACCGCAGTCCGCAAGATGCAGGCTGAGGGATCAATCACCATCAACGGCGACATCGTGAGCATGAGCGTGAGCAGAAATCCTGCTCACAACGAAGCTCATACCTAGCAGCCTGGAATCGTGAGCTGAGCGTGAGCACCGCCCCCTTATAGGGGGTACGCTCATGCACTCACGGGCCGGACGAAGCTCGTCTTCGAGGGAAAAAGGAACAGGCATGGAAAAGCTAGGTAGCGGCATTGCGGGAGAGATCGACGGCTAGGTCGACAGGACGAACGTCCTGCTCGGGGTGCAGGGGTCGAAGACCCCGCCGAGGACCATGGCGCCGCCGCTCACGCTCATACCGGACGAAGGGCTAAACATGGGGTGAGGGCACAGGGTGATTTCTTCAACGATGAGATCGTGGCCTTCCCGTTTGACCGCGGTCGAGTGGAGGTGATCCATGCGGCGAAGTTCCTTGATCTCGTGCAAGGCGTCTGTGCCGAACGCGGATGGAGTCGCAAAGCACTGGCGCATTTCGGTCATCTGTTAAGACCAGGAGACGCCGGGCGGTCAGACTATTCTCATTCGCTGTCGATTACACTGGCTGAAGTTGCGAGATTTGCCGGTGATCTGTTCCGGAGCGAGCGTCGCGCTCTTGCAGCCCTGCAACTGCCTAGAAGAGCCTGGAACGACTTCTTCGTGGTCTTCTGCCCGCCCTTCGGCGAGACGAAGAGCTCCTTCGAAGTTCTCGCTTAGCTAGCCGAGGGCTGAAGAAATCTGTGAAGGCGGACACGCAGGCGGCAAGAGTCTTTCGGCAGAGTTGACCTAGTCCGATTTGCCGCCCGAATGTCGACCCTTATCACCTAAATGCATGCTTAGATTTGTATGAAGTTCGCACACTATTTCGAGAAATCGGAGGCTGGCATGGGCGGCCGAGGGTCGGGAAATCGCTGGCGAACTGGACCCCGCCAGAAGTGCGAGGACCTGCTGGATCTTCGCATATCGGATTTGCGCAAGTACGAGCTGCTGAAGCCGGGGCGCCGAGGGAACCTGGGGTGGACCGTCAACGGCCGGTCTGTCGGTTCGATTGGCATCTTCGCGAACGAAGGCTATCTGGAGCTGACCTACCGCCATCAAGGTCCGTCCCAGCATTGGCGGGACGTGCACGAGCTAATCGCGCTTGATTTTACGGAACAGCATTTTGGCGGCGAGCGGCATTGGTTCGTCTGTCCTGCCTGCGACCGAAAGTGTGCCGTTCTATATGGTGGCGAGCACTTCCGCTGCCGCCGGTGTCAGCATCTTGTTTATAGCTCTCAGAGCAAAGTGCCACATCTTCGGTCTCTCTCAAAGGCGCAGAAGCTGCGACAAAGGCTAGGAGGGTCTGCGAACATGATGCGGCCCTTTCCGGACAAGCCACGCGGAATGCACTGGAGCAGATACCTTCAGCTCTACGCAGATGGGATGGCACTTGAACAAGCGATCCTGAATGGCGTCGCGGGCCGCGCATCCCTGCGCGCCCACGTAGACGCGCGCCGTCGATAGAATGAGCCGCTCCCGAACTGAGGAACATTTCGGTATTATGGCGCAAACGCCACGGGACGCCGGCAAGGGCTAAGCCCACATGTCAGCGGTGCTGACATGACAGGGCTTCTGGTAACGTTTCTCTTGGCGGCAGGCTCAGGTGGCGTCTTCAGTCACCATGTCCAAGAATCTGATTTCGCGATCAGTGAAAGTGGCCGGTTTGCCGTCGAAAGGCTCATGGCCAATTCTGAAGATTTCTCGGATGCCGGACGTATAGCGAGCGCGGCCACCCGTTGGGAGACTGTAATAAACACAGTACGCCACTATCGGTCGAAGACGATTTTCTTCATCTTCAGCCATCCCGGCCGAGATATCATCCCTGCTTGCGGTGAGAGACCACTTTTTCGGGCGGGGGACCGCAGGAAACAATGTTTGGCCAAACATGTTCGCGACCATGTATCTAGCGCTGTCTTCCATTTTGTTTCTCCACTCGATTGCCCTGATAGTGGAAACAAAAAATTCGACGTAAGCTTCGGTCCTGATAGCCGGCGACCGGCCATGATTGGTGATCGTCACATCCAATTTGATGCTGCAACCATCGGCGGTAAAAACCAGTGGGCGGAGAATCTGAAGTTCTACCCCGACCCAAGGCCGGTCGTTCAACACCATAGTCCGTTCGGCAACTTCGGCGGACCTGTTAGCAGCCTTGGCAGCGTCTTCCGCGACTTTGATGGAAGCTTGCATGTCGATGGATTGCTGCGCGGCGTTCGCCTTGATGAGAACCATCTGATCGTCGCCAGCCTTCCACAACTTGTCCGTGGAACTCCGGAGCATGTACGTGAAAACAGCCAGCAGGGCGGTGAAGACGACCAGAAAGAAGCCCTCATGGGCGTCAACGAACTCGACAAAGCGAAGCATGCCGGCGAGCGCGGAGTCGGCGAATTGCTCTATCTGCTTGCCGCTCTGCTCTACTTCTTTATCCCCTTCGCCGGCATTCGTTTGGCTGGCTGGGGGCGAGACCGATTTGGGCGCGTTATTTTCGTTTGGTGGTGCGTTCTGACCTTGGGTGGTCCCTTGTTGCTGGCTATCGTTCGATGAAGCTGATCCCGCTTGGGCTACTATTACCCCAAGCGTGACCAGGACGAGAACCGCAATGATCCCCCTAAACTTCCCCAAGCTGCCCTCAGAAGTCTAGATTTCTTCTAGTGTTACGCTTTCTCGACCAATAGCGGCAAGCGAGGCAAGGAAGAAATGCGCGGACATGGTTGCCCGCGCAAGCTTGTTGGCAATGCTGGCCTTTGTCTCGCCAGGGTACGATCCTCGTCCGCGAACCGGCTGTATCCGACCACATCTGCAGCCAGAATAGCGGCTAGCTTACGATTCTCGCTCATAGAGCCGTCTCCTGGTCTCCACGATAGCAGGAAGACAGAGGACAAGAGCGAACTTTCGCTTCTGCTCAGAGCGATCTTGGTGGGATGAAATTGGCCTGGTTTACGGACGCAGCCCCACTGGCGGACATACGATAAGCTTTACGAAAAGGGAGTGGCACTGGAGAAGGCGACGCTGCGTGCTTTCGGAGAGATAGCCGGCAAGCTGTGTGCCGTCAGTCGTAGAAGCGGGAGGACCAGCGTCCGCCGGTGAAGGACCGTACGTCCCTCTTACGAGGTCAGGCGAGCCTCACAACTGTGATCCCGAGCTTCTCGGCCAGGGAACATGTGTACCAGGTTCCGCCGCCGCCCGGGAACCCGCGGACCAGATCGGGCTTACCCTCGCGCAGCATCCTTTCGTTGCGGATCAACGCGGCATGTCTGCCTTCGCCCTTCAAGTCGGCAGGAAACACCAGCAGTTCAATCCCTCTCGCACGCGCCCACTCGCCAGCGATGCGATCTACACCCTTCGCGTCGCCCTCGATAACGATGTCGAAGTTGTACTGCGCGTGCAGGCGATCAAGCTCTGCGTTGACGAAAGCGACGTCTGTGAAATTTCGACCGCCGCACACAAGTACCTTCAGATTCGCCCCCTTTGCCGGACACGTCGATAGACATATGGTTGTTCTTTAGTTTCGGTTGTCGATATTTACTTCGTGCCGCTGGCGAGGAAGGGTATCCGCCTGGGAACTAGTCCGGTAAAGGCCGATACTTCCCGCCGCGGTACCACGCCCCCATGGGCCCCGCATCCTCACAAGCTTGATGCAGCGAGGTCTGGTCACGCCGGTCCCGACGCTGCGCCGCAAGCCCGGCGCCGACGCTTCCGCCTTGTCGGCGACCGTTGGGCTACATCGCCCAGAGCGCCAACGCTTGCTCCGCCAATGCACGATCCTCCCGGATCCGGAGGACCGCTTGCCGGGACAGGCCCGCTGCCTTTGCTATAGCCGAGGCTCCGGCGCCGCTGTCGAGCATTGCGGTAACGATCTCGAAGGCCTTGCGATCATAACTCGGCTTGCGACCACGATACTTCTTCTGTTCACCGGCTTTGGCAGCGGCAATGCCGGCCCGCTGGGCTTCTCTGGTAGCCGTGGCCTGCGCTTCAGCCGTGGCTGCCATGAACGCGATCAGAGCGTCCCTGACTGCCTGCTGGATCGGATCTTTTGTGGCGCCGTCGAATACCATGGAGTTGATGACAGTCTTGATAACGACGCCGTCGCGCATGAAATGCCGGATGCTGTCGGATACGTCCCGGTAATCGCGGCCTAGCCGATCGACCCAGCGCACGACTAGTGTGTCGCCGGGGCGGAGGATGTCAAATAGGCGCTTGCCCTGGGGTCGCTCCGCCAGCTTGGTAGAAACGCCCGACACGCCGTTGTCGGTTATGACTTTGTCGATTTTGTACCCGGCCTGCTCCGCCTGTGCGCGTTGATGGTCCGCAGTCTGATCGAGGGTCGAGACACGAGCGTAGAGGATGGTCTTGGTCACGGACGGTGCTCCTGTCCATTAGGATAATGTCCGTTGCCTACACCGTCCGTTGATTGAAATCAACCCTAACGGACTTGAGAAAAGGAGTAGGTAGACTTTCCGCTAGGCTATACCTCAGCGGACATTGCTGCGGTTTTCTTCCTCCTGGGATTTCGATAGCGGCCAGGAACGCAACGCTCCGGCGATGTTCTGCTGTGCGAGACGAGCACGATGCTGCTGTCCTTGCCCATGATCGGCAGCAATTCCTGGACGAGGAAGAACGGCGCGCGGACGTTGATCGCAAAGAGCCTGTCGAAGTCCTCGACCGTGGTCTCCTCGATGGCCGCCGCCTTCGAGATTCCGGCATTGGCGATCAGAATGTCCAGCCGGTCACCTACCACAGCGCTGACCTGCTTGGCGAGCTTGTGCGCACCGTCCGGCATGGAGAGATCAGCAGCAACCGCGTCGCCGCGTCCGCCGACCTTGCGGATTTCGTCGACGACGGCTTCGGCCTCTTTCGCGCCGCTGCTGTAGTGGACCAGAACCTGCGCGCCCATTCGGGCTAGCGCCAGCGCACTGGCCCGGCCCAGCCCGCGCGAGGCGCCGGTAACAAGGGCGGTCTTTCCTGAAAGCCGGGTCATTGTCGTCTTCGTTGTTGGATTTGTCTGTGCGGACATAGTCACCTCCTGCACTCCGTCACGCGGCCCTGTTCCTCAAGAAACATCGAGATTGCCTCGGGCGGAAGCCAATACCCCGCCCATTGAACAGGTCCGGAGCCGAGCAACTCCTAATCCTTCAGCGGCTCGACGGCCTCTAGCTGGCGCATGACTTCAAATGGATCGAACCCAACTACCTTCGCCAGGTCGAGAAACTCAATGAGATCGACGCGACGATCGCCATTTTCTATGTTGGCTATGAAAGGTTGATGGCGATCGAGAGCTTTGGCGACAGCTGCCTGCGTCAATCCTGCCAGCTTTCGCTTCTCGGTCAGCAACTCAGCAAGTCGCCGATGGCGGTCCGAATGCAGGGTTTTGGCCATCCGCTCGTCGAGCAAATTTCTCTTCGACGTTGCGGTAATCCGAATTTCATATTATCCAAAAACTGGATATCCTCTCGACGCAAGTTGAAGTAATGGGCGTTGTAAACTGAGGCAAACGCAATGCCGACTGCGCTCGCCGCTCGGTCTCGCCCTGTAGCGTGCCTCTGCATTGACCTTGCCGTAACGCGGAGAGTGTTTCATGCGCAGCGGATTTAATTTGTTCACAAAGGGACCGAACCGATGACCGGGCGCACGCGCGATCGCATCATCGAGGCGAGCGTCATCATCGGCGCCTTTCTGGCGATCTGGGCCCATGCGGAATTCTCGCCGTACCAGCGCTGCATCCGCGGCCACATGCGCGACCGCGCGTTCCTCGCTGAAGTGGCAGGGTCGCCATACGGATCGCGCTACCACGCCGAGCGCATCTGTGAATTTCTCATCGACTAGTGGACACGCTGATGAAAACTTTGGTCCTTGCTCTTGTTGCCGCATTCCTAGCTGCCGGCGCTTCCGACCGAGCATTTGCGGGGTGTGCCAATTATGTCGATGGCTCACTTGATGGACCGCCACCCCAGGCCACCATCTGCGTCGGGGGCACTTGTGAAAAAACAACCGTCGACTTTGATTGCGCCAATATTCATGGGTCCCAAAAGGGTTACGCAAACGGGTGGAGAGTGTACGTTGACGCGGACCGTAAGCCCGCTGTCGT
Source organism: Mesorhizobium sp. B2-4-14 (assembly GCF_006442155.1). Lineage (NCBI taxonomy): Bacteria > Pseudomonadati > Pseudomonadota > Alphaproteobacteria > Hyphomicrobiales > Phyllobacteriaceae > Mesorhizobium > Mesorhizobium sp. B2-4-14. The sequence continues at coordinate 21,438 of NZ_VFVA01000052.1, forward strand.
CCACGTTTTCCGTCCCGTGCGCGTCCCAGAATCAGACCTCGGCAAAATTACCTGTGAGGGAGACTGCTTCACACTTCCGAGATGATTCGTGCTCGCTCAAGACGTGTTTGTATTTCTGGGACCAGTGTCGTGGGTTGCGGCTTTTTGCGGCCAGGAGTTCAATCGAACAGCACCAGCAATCCTCGATCGGTAGATGAGCGGCCCTAGGCCCCGAACAGCGCGAAAGTTAAACCGATGCCCCGTCTGACTCCACAGCAAAGGATTGCATTGGCTCGAACGCTCGAGATCCGCGCTGCGACGGGCGAAGGACTGAGCTCAGAGAAAAGGGTAGAGCTTCGCCTCGCGGCTAAGAACCTGCTCGCGTTGAACGCCGTGGAGGAGCGCAGGAACCAGTCGAAGTCCCCGGCCGAAGGAGTCGCGCGAACATTCGACCAAGCTGCAGAGCAACGCTGGTCGGAGGACCTGCGCGAGGAGCTCGGCTATCGTCATATGATACACTTAGCCGACGTGTTCGAAGGATGGGCATTCGACAGCCGCATAACGCCTGAACGCACAGCCGAGCTTGCGGGATGGGCAGAGTCGATGCGCGCATTGGCGGAGGAAGTTGGGTCGACATGGGATCCCCCAAGACCAGCGGGTGCACTCTCCGTTGTCGGATTTATCGGTCGGATGATGGACGAGTAGAGTAATAGGTCAAATTTTGGACCTTCGGCGCCTACGCGTCAGGTGGCAGAGGTTCCATGGCTGCTTTGCGCCCAATCTCAGCCGTAGAGGTCAGCTTTGCTGCTTCCCGAAAGCAGACCTTGCGGCAACTAGGTCGCTGTTGCGCCAATTACAGACACTTGGGCTCGACATGTCCAAGGTCTTGATTGGGCCGGAGGGGAACAATGGGAATCCGGTTTGCAATGCCTGGGTTGCCCTACGCTAACTGAACACGGCTACTCTGGTCGCGAATTTGTGCTAATCTGCCATTTTGCTGGGGGCTCGCGTTGTGAGCGAGACGCGAAAACTGGCCGCGATCCTTTGTTCGGATGTGGTCGGCTACAGCCGGCTCGCCGGCGCAGACGAAGATCGCATCCTGGCACGGCTGCGAAGCCTGCGAAGCGACCTGATCGATCCGACAATTGCAGTCCATCACGGTCGCGTTGTCAAACGCACCGGCGACGGCGCGATCGTGGAGTTCCGCAGCATCGTCGACGCAGTGCGCTGCGCCATCGAAGTCCAGAATGCCATGGTCGAGCGTAACGCCGGCGTGGCAGAGGATCGCCGCATCGTTTTCCGGATCGGCATTCATGTGGGCGATGTCGTCGAGGAGAGCGACGGCGACCTGATGGGCGACGGTGTCAACATCGCCGCGCGCTTGCAGGGCGTCGCTGCGCCGGGCTCGATCTGTCTGTCTGAGGACGCCTACCGCCAGGTGAAGGGGCGGCTGGAAGTCGCCGTCACCGATCTCGGCCCCACCCAACTGAAGAACATCGCGGAGCCGGTCAGAGTCTATTCGCTGGAAGTGGGCAAGCCGGCGCTAGCCAAGTCTGCGCCAGCGACGAAACCTGCAGATCAAACGAAGTCGGTGATTGGCCAAGTCACGCTGGCTCTCCCGCCCGTTCTGCCCGATTCGAGGGCGGCGGGCAAAGGCATCGCCCCCCACCGACCGCGCTCATGGCACATCCCGGCGGTTGCGGGAGCTTTGATATTCGCCCTCTGCCTTGCGTCCGGTTGGTGGTGGATCTCGAAGCCAATTACCCAGCCGGACGAGTCGGCGGCCGATGCAGCTGTCGACGCCCGACCTTCGATTGTTGTGCTTCCATTCGACAACCTGAACGACGACAAGGAGCAGGAGTACCTTGCAAATGGGTTCACTGAGGACCTGACAACTGAGTTGGCGCGTGTACCCGGCCTATTCGTCATCTCGCGCAACGCAGCCTCCGCTTACAAAGGCAAGGAGACGATCCCCGCGGAGATCGTTGCAGCGTTGGGGGTTCGGTACCTCCTTGAGGGATCGATTCGCCGCGTCGGCGACGACTTGCGCATTAACGCGCAGCTCATTGATGGCTCGACTGGTGGGCACTTCTGGGCGGAGCGCTTCGATGGCCAGTGGGCTGACGTGTTCGCGCTGCAGGACAAAGTAGTCGGCAGGATCGCAGGCGCGCTCGAGCTTCGTCTCGTCAACGGACCACAGGCGGGCCGAGCTGGCGGGACAAGCAATCCGGCCGCCTATGATGCTTACCTGCGGTCATTGGACATTTCCAATCGCGACAACACGGCAGATGCATTTGCCGCCGCGGTGCAAAATCTGAAGCACGCCGTGCAACTCGACCCGAATTTTGGCGCTGCGTATGCGAAGCTCGCCCTGTTGTATTGGGAGGCGGGCCTCACCCGCGCCGTGATGATGGGTCTTTCGCATGACGAGGCTCGTAATAAGATGTACGAAGCCCTCGAGGCGGCGGCCAAGCATCCTTCGCCAGGTTATTATCAACTCGTCGCGGAGCTGATGGTCCGCGAGCGCAACTCGGACGAAGCGGTCTCCGTTCTCTTGAAGTCGGTAGCGCTCGATCCCAGTGATTCTCAGAACTATCTCTCGCTCGCCAATGCGTTGAATTTCAACGGCAGGCCGAACGACGCGCTGACCTATCTCAATGCGGCCGCGCGCGTCGACCCGAACTCGTCCATGGACTACCGGCACTATCAGGCCGGGTTAGCCGCGTTCGGCCAGGAAAAATTCGAGGATGCGGTTCGCGAGATCGAGTCGATGGACCTTGCATCGGCCGAACCTTGGACCAAACTCTTTGCCCTGCAGATCCTTGCTTCCGCATATGCGCACCTGGGGCGCATCGAGAAGGCTGCCTCGGCTGTGGAACAGCTTAAGGTGATTGTTGCTAAGTTAATTGGAGACGAACCAAACCTGTTAGCTACCCAAGACTACATGGTGTTCAAGAACACCGCCGATATTGAACGCATTTTGGTTGGCTTGACCCGAGCAGGCATGCACGATCTTCCGCTTTCATGGGGCATGGATCCGAAGAACCGGCTTACCGGTGCGGAAATAAGATCTTCCATATTCGGACACGAGATCCGCGGAAAGACGGTATATCCCGACTTTCGGCCCATGCAGCTCACGACCTCGAGCGAGGGCCCCGTCCGCGAAATCGTTGGCGAGACGACGCGCGTCGGGACTGCGTGGGTGCAAGGCGATTTTTTGTGCAAGGCCTTTCCAAGGGACCTGACAAGCTGCGGGGCGATATTTCGCAATTCATTTAGAACACCGGGCCGCCAAGACGAATACGAGGCGGTCTACGGCGCTCCCGGCTGGGAAAAGGACGAGTTTTCCGTAGTCAGATGACGTCCTCCAAGCTTCTCTGACTCTGTTCGGTTGTTGGCGCAAACGCCACGTTCGTGTCGCCGGCACGATCGCCGTAAAGAGCCGCCTTAACGAAGGAGCGAACTGCTTAGCCTTATTCAGCGCGCGGCGTATCTATGACCCAGGTAGCGTGTGGCTAAACGGGCAGATTTGACCCTTTGCCGTCCTTCCCACGAGTACGAGTGAAGGTCGGAAAGTGGCGCAGAGCAGTCCACGCTCTGCTTGACGCGAAGGTCGGCTTTCTAGCCGCATCATCCCGGAAGCGGAAGTTCCGCTCTCGGCCGTCTGCGGCGATTTCGAGATCGGTCGATGGCTGGACTGCTTTGTGCCGACGGTCGACGCGCCATATCGTCCGAAAGAGACCGGAGTGCGTCTGACGTTAGCTTGGCCGACCGATCCACCGCACGATCTCATAGGCAGGCATCGGGCGGCGAAAACCTTTCAGCGTCAGATCACCAACCGGAGCGGATTCGGCCAGCGACTCGACAGCGCCGAGGACGCGTTGGCTGACGAGAATCTGGCGAGATTTGGCCTCCTCGCACAATCGGGCAGCATGGTTCGACACAGTGCCGATGACGGCATAGTCCGAGCGCTGATCAAAACCGATGCGCCCGATGGTTGCGTGGCCCCTGGCAATGCCGATCCCGAAGCCCAGCAAATAGTCGCGCTTGCGCCATCGCTCTGAATGCTCGTCAATCGCGTCGCGCATCGCAGCGGCCATTGAGACGGCTCTCTCGCTGTGGTCGGCGCATGGCAGCGGATCGTTGAAAACCACGACGATACCGTCGCCCACGAACCGCTCAAGAGTTCCCTCGTGGCGGACGATTTGTTCACCCAGACAGGAATGATACTCGGCAAGAACTGTCATGACTTCTTCGGGCTCGGCGGTCTCTGCGAAGGCAGTGAAGCCGCGCAAATCACAAAAGACAACGGTTACCTCGCGACGATGGCTCTGCAAGAGCGCGTCTCCGTCGCCCGCCGCAACGATGAGGTCGGCGACTTGCCCGGGCAGGAACCGCCTGAGCCGCGCCATTCGCTCGAGCTCCGTCACCTGCTCAGCCACGGTTTGCTCGAGCGAGCGGTTCCAGTCGGAAAGCTGCGCGGCCTGATCCTGTAGCAGCTGGGCCTGGCTTGAGACGGTATCGCGAAGCGCCTTCTGGCGCAGCATCGATCGCACGCGCGCCAGCAGCGCCTGGTGCTCGAAGGGCTTTGTTAGATAGTCGTCGCCGCCGGCATCCAATCCCTCGACCACGTCGCGCGTGTCGGCTTTGGCTGTAACAAGAATAACGGGGATCGATCGCAGCGATTCGTCTTGCTTGAGCAAGCGCACCACCGCGATGCCGTCGAGCTTCGGCATCATGACGTCGAGCAGGATCAGATCCGGCGTGAGTTTGCGGGCTTTCACAAGCCCCTCTTCACCATCGGCGGCGGTTGCCACTTCATAGCCATTCGCCTCGAGGCGCATTTGCAGGATCTCGAGGTTTTCCGGAGTATCGTCGACCGCGAGTATGCGAGGCGGATCGTGCAAGGCATGCCTCCCTCAAGAAAGGAACCCGCGAATCTCGGAAAGCAGCTGGCGCGGACTGAATGGCTTGGCAATGTAGCCATCGCACCCAGCAGCAAGGGCCTTCGCCTCGTCGCCCGACAACGCGTAGGAAGTGACAGCGATAATCGGAATGTGCCGGAGCGCCGGGTCGGCCTTGATGCGGCGGGCCGCTTCATACCCGTCGATCACCGGGAGCTGAATGTCCATAAGGATCAGGTCCGGCCTGTGCTCTCCGGCTGCAGCGATGCCGGCGGCGCCGTCCGCCGCCTCGATCAGTTCGTATTCGGTGGTGGCAATGAGATCGCGGATGATCTGGCGGTTGTCCTCGGTGTCTTCCACCATCAGGATTCGTTTGCTCATGCCGC
>NZ_VFVA01000053.1:0-26369 GCF_006442155.1 Mesorhizobium sp. B2-4-14
CCGGGTGAAAGCCGCCAACGGCACGACGACCATCGAACTTGCTTCCGGACAGGCGACTGTCCAGGGCATCCAGGCGGTCATTGCCCAAGCCTCCACCGTCAGCATCGCCAATGGCATCACGACGCTGGACCGGCTGGTGCTCAACCTTGGCGGCGGCACGGCGACGGTGACCGGCAAGGTCGGGCAGACGCTCGACATCAATGCCACGCTGGCCAAGGTGCCGATGTCGCTCGCCAACAGTTTTTCGCGCGGCCTCGATGCGGCGGGTTCGATTTCGGGTACGGTGAAGGTGACCGGTGCGCCAGCGAGTCCGGCGGTTGCTTTCAACATCGACGCGGCTGGCGTGCAGACGTCGCAGACCCGCGGCGCCGGTGTCGGCGCGGTCAGCGTTTCCTCGTCCGGCACCTTTGCCGCCAACAAGCTCACCTTCAACGCCAATGTCGGCGACGGAGCCGGCCTTGGCCTCAAGGGCGGCGGCACGGTGACGACGGCGGGCACGCCGGCGCTGGTGCTCGATTTCAATGGCGGCGTGCCTTTCGGCATCCTCAGCCAAAAGCTTGCCGCGCAAGGCCTGTCGCTGACGGGAACGGCCAAAGTCAATGTTCAGGTGCGCGGTCCAGCGACGTCGCCGGTCATCGGCGGCAGCGTCAGCACCTCCGGCGCGCGGCTCGTCGATGCGCGCTCGGGCCTCGCCGTCAACGATATCGCCGCCGACGTCTCGATTGGCGGCGGCGTCGCCAGGATCAACCGGCTGACCGGAACATTGTCGACGCGCGGCAGCCTGTCGGCCAGCGGCACGGTCGGCATCAATCCGGCGCAAGGCTTCCCGGCCGACCTGTCGATCAAGCTCACCGACGGCCGCTATACGGACGGGCGCGTGGTGACCGCCAATCTTGGCGGCGACCTGACGATCAAGGGCCCGCTGACGTCGGCGCCGGCGATTGCCGGGACCGTCAACCTGGCCAAGACCGTCATCACCGTTCCCGACAAGCTGCCGGGCTCGCTTTCGGAGCTCGATGTCAAGCACAAGAACGCGCCAGGCGCGGTCAGGGCGCAGGACAAGGCGCTGCGGCCGGCGACGACGAGCGGCAAGAGCGGCGGCAGCGGTCTCGCGCTGGACGTCACGGTCAACGCGCCGAATCAGATCTTTATCCAGGGCAGGGGTGTCGACGCCGAACTCGGCGGCTCGCTGAGGCTGACCGGTCCGGCTTCGTCGCCGCAAGCTGTCGGTACCTTCACCCTGCAGCGCGGCCGGCTGTCGATCCTCGGCAAGCGGCTGACCTTCACCGAGGGCACGGTCGGCTTTTCCGGCTCGCTGGTGCCTTATCTCAACCTGACCGCGACAACGGCGACGGCCAGCGCCACCGTCACCATCGTGGTGTCGGGCGAGGCGACAAATCCGAAATTCACCTTCACTTCGGTGCCGGCGCTGCCCGAGGACGAGGTGCTGGCGCAACTGATCTTCGGCCGTTCGATGTCGAATCTGTCGCCGCTGCAGATCGCGCAACTGGCCGAAGCGGCGGGGCAACTGGCCGGTGTCGGCGGTTCGACCTCGTTGCTGGAAAATCTGCGCAGCGCCATCGGCGTCGACGATCTCGACGTCACCACCGACGAGAAGGGCGGCACGGCGGTCTCGGCCGGTAAATACCTGAACGACCGTACTTATGTGACCATCCAGAAGGGCGACAAGCCGGGATCGGGCAAGGCGGCCATCGACCTCAATGTCGGGCGCGGCGTCAAATTGCGGGGCGAGGCGACGGATGCCGGCGAGGCCAAGGGCGGCATCTTCTACGAAAGGGAATATTGAGGGTCTGGCCCTCACCATGGCCGGGACTGGCGCTGTCGTAAGCTGTGTAAATGTCTCTGTTTAATGGCCCGAAGAGATTTTGGCGAAATCTGGGCGCACTAGCAATTTTGCGCCAAGACTGTCGTTATCGCGCGAACCGCTCTCTTTCCAAAGTTGCACATTCGCTAACATGTTCCCAATCCATGCCGTCTTTGACATCACGGCCCGGATGCGGAATGTTAATCGGCGGAAAGCCAACAATGGGAGTTAGTGATGACAATCTACAAGAGTAATGGCGACAGCGTTCCGGATCACATCCTGGCCATGGCCGAAGAAGCCAAGGCGGGAACGGTGGATCGGCGCGAATTCCTGGCGCTCGCCAGCATCTTCGGCGCTTCGACCGCCATGGCCTACGGCCTGCTCGGCCTTGCCGCGCCGACACCGGCCAAGGCCGAGGACGTGCAGGGCAAGAAGGGCGGCGTGATCAAGGTCGCCATGTCCGTCAAGGATCCCAAGGATCCGCGCACGGCCGACTGGTCTGAAATCGCCAATGCCGAACGCCAGGCGCTCGAGCCCCTGGTGAAGTACACCCACCAGTACACGTTCGCGCCATATCTGCTGGCAAGCTGGGACATCAACGACGACGCCACCGAGTACACGCTGCATGTGCGGCCTGGTGTCGAGTGGAACAATGGCGACAAGTTCACCGCCGCCGACGTCATCTACAATTTCACCCGCTGGGCCGACAAGGCCGCGGAAGGCAATTCGATGCCGGGCCGCCTCGGCAGCCTCGTCGACGAGAAGACCAAGAAGCTGAGCGAAGGATCGATCGTCAAGGTCGACGACATGACCGTCAAGCTCAAGCTCAGCAAGCCCGACATCGCCCTTATCGCCAACCTGACCGACTATCCGGCACTCGTTGTGCACAAGACCTTCGATGCGAAGGGCGCCAACTTCAAGAACTGCCCGATCGGCACCGGCCCATTCGAGCTCGTGTCCTACGATGTCGGCCAGAAGGTGGTCTACAAGCGCCGCGAGACCGGCAAGTGGTGGCAGGGCGAAGTCTTCCTCGACGGCGTCGAGTTCATCGACTACGGCACCGATCCGGCCGCGACGGTTTCGGCGTTTGAGTCGGGCGAAGTGCAGACCAACCACGAGACGACCGCCGACTACGTCAAGATTATCGAAGGTGTCGGCGCCCCGGTTTCGGAAGTGGTGACGGCGGCGACCGTGGTGTCGCGCTTCAACGTCAACGCCAAGCCCTATGGCGACCAGAAGGTGCGTCAGGCGATGTGCCTGGCAGTCGACAATTCAGTGGTGCTGCAACTCGGCTACGGCAATGCCGGCACGCCGGCTGAAAACCACCATGTGGCGCCGATCCATCCGGAATATGTCAAGCTGCCGGAGATCAAGCGCGATATGGCCAAGGCCAAGCAGATGCTGACGGAAGCCGGGGTGATCGATTTCGAGCACGAGCTGATCAGCAATGACGAGGACTACCACAAGAACACCACCGACGCGATCGCGGCTCAGCTGCGCGAAGCCGGCATCAAGGTGAAGCGCACCGTGCTGCCGAGCTCGACCTTCTGGAACGACTGGACGAAATACCCGTTCTCGGAAACCAACTGGAACATGCGCCCGCTGGGTATCCAGGTCATCGCCATCGCCTACCGCTCTGGCGAAGCCTGGAACGAGACGGCCTATGCCAATCCGGATTTCGACAAGAAGGTGGGCGAGGCGCTTGGCATCGCCGATGCAGAAAAGCGCAAGGTGGTGATGAAGGACATCGAGCAGACGCTGCAGGAATCCGGCATCATCATCCAGCCGTACTGGCGCAAGCTCTACATCAATATCAAGCCCGAGGTGAAGAACCACTCGATGCACCCCACCTACGAGCACGATTTCGGCAAGGTCTGGCTCGATAAGGCGTGACCCGCAGCTTGAGGAATACGAGGGCATTTGAGCCCTCGTATTCGCAGGACCGTCGCCGTTGCATTGGATGCAGCGGCGGCGCCACGTCACAGGGTTTTCGACACAGGGTTGACCAGATCTGACCCCAACCCGGCCGGCAGGGGGGCACAATGTTCTCATTCATCATCAGGCGCATCGGCACGATTCTGCTCACGATGCTGTGCCTGACGCTGGTCGTCTTCTTCCTCGTCAATCTCGAACCCAATCTGAAGAAGCTGGCGATCAGCCAGACGGAAATGCACACCTCGGCCGAGCAGCTCGAAAGCTGGCTGGTCAATCATGGCTACCGCCAGAACTTCTTCGTGCGCTACGGCCAGTGGCTGGGCGTCGTGCCCAAGCAGCCGATCACTGATTCGGCGACCGGAAAGACCACGCAGCGTTTCTCCTTCTGCAACGATCCGGCCGTGCCGACATTCTCCGGCGTGATCGAGGGCGATTTCGGTTGCTCGACCAAGTTCAAGACCACAGTGGCGGCCAAGCTGTTCCCGGCGCTCGGCGCCACCGGCATTCTGATGCTGTGCGTGCTGGGGGTGATGGTGCCGGTCTCGCTGCTGGTCGGCATCCTTGCCGGCATGCGGGAGGGGTCACGCACCGATCGCGTGCTGTCGGTCGCCTCGATCGCCTCGACGGCGACGCCTGAATATGTGTCTGGCGTCATCTTCACCGTCATCTTTGCCTCCTGGCTCGGCTGGCTGAACGGGTCGGCGGCGTCAGCGAGCCAGGGCATCACCTTCTATAACTTCACGCTCCCGGTGATCACGCTCGCCATCTATGGCATCGGCTACATCGCCCGCATGACGCGCGCCTCGATGGTCGAGGTCATGACGCAGCAATATATCCGCACCGCGCGCTTGAAGGGCCTTTCCTTCCGCGGCGTGGTGGTCAAGCACGCGCTGCGCAACGCACTCATCGCGCCCTTCACCGTCATCATGCTGCAGTTCCCCTGGCTGCTCACCGGCGTCGTCATCGTCGAGGTGATGTTCCGCTACCAGGGCTTCGGCTACACGCTGGTCGAGGCGGCCGGCAACAACGACATCGATCTTCTGCTCGGCTGCTCGCTGGTCTCGGTGTTCATCGTCCTGATCACGCAGCTCATTTCCGACGTCGGCTACGCGTTCCTTAATCCGCGCATCCGGGTTCAGTAGGGAGAAGGCGCATGCAAGCCCAATACATCAGCGGCTCCGCCATCATCCTCGAAGTGCTCTGGCGCTTCTGGCCGGTGTGGGTCGCGCTCGCCATCGTCATGGGCGCCAGCTTCCTCTACAAGAAGAAGCTGGCGCTCTACGGCCAGCTGTTCGACAGCGGCGTCGGCATAGCGGGCGTCTTTATCTGCCTGTTCTGGCTGTTCACCGCGATCTTCGCCTCGACCATCTCGCCTTTCGATCCGCTCGGCCAGATCCCGATCATGAAGGACACGCTGCCCGGCGCCATCGAACCACAATCGGGGCTCGTCTATCTGTTCGGCGGCGACAAGCTGGCGCGCGACGTCTTTTCGCGCATGGTCTATGGCAGCCAGATCGTGCTGATCATCGCGCCCGCGGCGACCGGTTTCGCGCTCATGGTCGGCATCACGCTCGGCCTGCCGGCCGGCTATTACGGCGGCAAGATCGATTCGATCCTGTCGTTCCTGGCCAACCTCGTGCTAGCCTTCCCGGTGATCCTGCTGTTCTACCTGCTGGTGACGCCGGGCATCATGGATACGCCGATCCCGTATGCTTTGGCCGGCGTCTTCTTCCTGTTCCCGATCATCTTCTTCTGCGTGCTGTTCTGGACCCGCTTCAAGAACCGGCCGGACCGGATCTACATCCTGCTCGGGCTGACACTCATCGTCGGCGGCTGGATTTATATCGGCCTTGTCTTCGACAGGGATCCGCTGAAGATCGTCCATATCGATCCCAACCAGCTCAATATCTTCGTGGCGGTGGTGTTCGCCTCCAGTCCCGGCGTGTTCCGCATCGTGCGCGGCCTGACCATGGACATCAAGACGCGCGACTATGTGGCGGCGGCGCAGACGCGCGGTGAATCGCCCTGGTACATCATGCTTTGGGAGATCCTGCCCAATGCGCGCGGACCGCTGATCGTCGACGCCTGCCTGCGCATCGGCTACACTACCATCCTGCTCGGCACTCTGGGCTATTTCGGCCTGGGTCTCGCGCCCGAGAGCCCGGACTGGGGCACGGCGATCAAGGATGCCAGCCGGCTGCTGCGCTCCTTCATCCACCCGGCGCTGCCGCCGACGATCGCGCTGATGTCGTTCGTGCTGGGGCTGAACCTGCTCGCGGACTCGCTGCGCGAGCAATCGATGAAGGATTGAAGGCGGGGTCCCGGATCCCGCTTGGCTAAGAACAAGGATTGGAGCGACCCATGAACGAGGCAGTTCGAAATCCGGCCAAGCCGACCAATGGGCCGACCAATGAGCCGATCATCGAGATCGAAAACCTGTCGATCTCCTTCTTCACCCGCAAGGGCGAGATCCCGGCCGTGATGGACTTTTCCTGCACGGTCATGCCCGGCGAGGCGATGGGCATCGTGGGCGAATCCGGCTGCGGCAAGTCGACCGTGTCGCTCGGCATCATGCGCGACCTTTCCAACATCGGGAAGATCGTCGGCGGCAAGATCAAGTTCCAGGGCAAGGACATGGGCGAGCTCTCCGAGGACGAACTGCGTTCGATCCGCGGCAACAAGATCGCCATGATCTACCAGGAGCCGATGGCCAGCCTCAATCCGGCGATGAAAATCGGCCAGCAACTGATGGAAGTGCCGTTGATCCACGACAAGGTGTCGAAGGAAGAGGCCCATAAGCGCGCACTCGAAATGGTGCGCTCGGTCAAACTTCCCGACCCTGAGCGCATGATGCGCTCCTATCCGCACCAGCTGTCAGGCGGCCAGCAGCAACGCATCGTCATCGCCATGGCGCTGCTGTCGAAGCCGGCGCTGCTCCTCCTCGACGAGCCGACCACGGCGCTCGACGTGACGGTGGAGGCGGGCATCGTCGAACTGGTCAAGGGGCTAGGCGAGAAGTTCGGCACCTCGATGATCTTCGTATCGCACAATCTCGGCCTCATCCTCGAGACCTGCGACCGCATCACGGTGATGTATTCGGGCGAGGCGGTCGAGACCGGCAAGATCAAGGACGTGTTCGACCGGATGCGCCATCCCTACACGCAGGGGCTGTTCCGCTCGATCCCGCTGCCAGGCGCGGACAAGAACTCGCGGCCGCTGATCTCGATCCCCGGCCAGTTGCCGCTGCCGCATGAGCGGCCGAAGGGCTGCAATTTCGGCCCGCGCTGCCACCATTTCGTCGAGGGCGTCTGCAATGCCGCCGAAATCCCGATGGTCGAGGTCGCGGGACATGAAGGCCATTTCTCGCGCTGCGTGCGCTTCAACGAGATCGACTGGGAGGCGCTGCCGCCCGGTGCCAAGAAGGTCAACGAAAAGGTCGTGCCCGGCGCCCCGGTGCTCAAGATCGAGGATCTCAGGAAATACTACAAGGTTGGCGGCAGCGAGGTGTTCGGCTCGAGCGAAGGCCGCGTCGTCAAGGCCAACGAGACGATCTCGTTCACGGCGCGTGAATCCGAAACGGTCGCCATTGTCGGCGAATCCGGCTGCGGAAAATCGACGCTGGCCAAGGTGCTGCTCGGGCTCGAAACGGCGAGCTCCGGCATCGTCACGCTCGCCAACAAGGAAATCCAGTCGACCGGCATCGAGAACCGCAGCGTCGACACCGTGTCGTCGATCCAGATGGTGTTCCAGAATCCGTTCGACACGCTGAATCCCAGTCATTCGGTGGGGGCGCAGATCATCCGGACGCTGGAGAAATTCAAGGTCGGCAAGACGGTCGCCGACCGGCGCAAGCGCATGCTGGAACTGCTCGACCTGGTGAAGCTGCCGCGCGCCTTCGAGACGCGCAAGCCGCGCCAGCTTTCGGGCGGGCAGAAGCAGCGCATCGGCGTGGCGCGCGCCTTTGCCGGCGACGCCAAGGTGGTGGTCGCGGACGAGCCTGTGTCGGCGCTCGACGTGTCGGTGCAGGCGGCCGTGACCGAGCTGCTGATGGACATCCAGCGCAAGAACAAGACGACGATGCTGTTCATCAGCCACGACCTGTCCGTCGTGCGCTACATCGCCGACCGCGTCGTCGTCATGTATCTCGGCTACATAGTCGAGCAGGGCACGACCGATCAGATCTTCGCGCCGCCTTACCACCCCTATACCGAGGCGCTGCTGTCGGCGATCCCGATCGCGGACACCAGCGTGATCAAGAAGCACATCGTGCTCGAAGGCGACATCCCGTCGGCGATGAATCCGCCATCCGGCTGTCCGTTCCAGACACGCTGCGGCTACAAGAAGCTGGTGCCGGACAATTTGTGCGAGACCAAGGTGCCGCCGGTCAAGAACCTCGGCGATGGCCATATGAGCCTGTGCTGGCTCTCCGACGACGTGCTTTCGACGATGGAGCCGGTGATCAAGTTCGACAAGGACCATGCCGCCCAGGAGGGTGTGCCGGACGACGCGCCGCATGGCGCCGGCCCCGGCTTTGCCGGCACCCAGCCCAGCCGGCCGCATGGCAAGACGGGAAGTTTGGAGGCTGACCAAATCGGAGAGGCCGTCGAGGAAAACGAGGCTGTCATCCGAGCCCGTCGTCACGAAGTCCGCGACGAGGTTTCGGAAACCGGGGTTTCAAAGCCTGACGATACGACAAGGCGGCATTAGGCTCGAGCGGTTCAGCGTTTGGTGGAATCGTTGACCCGCTTTAGAGTTTGTAATTGCGGACGGGAAAACCGCCGCGCACTTTTGCTGGAATTGCTCTTGGCAGCGCGTCAGCTGCCGCATTGCCTCAGCTGTTCGGCATAGTCGCGGGCCATCTTGTCGGTGGCCCGGGCGTAGCTCTGCACCCCGGCGTCGCCACGGTTGCCGCGACCGTAGGCGGTCCAGCCGAGATAGTAGGCGAGGTAAAGGTTGTAGGTGTCGTTGCGGGCGACGCCGTAGCTATCGGCTGTCTTGGAGTGGTACCAGCCGACGAAGTCGACGGCATCGGCGAATTTGGTCCGCCGCGCCGCCCAATTGCCTGTTTCGTTCTGATATTGCGACCAGGTGCCGTCCAGCGCCTGCGAGAAGCCGGTGGCTGACGAGACGTGCTTCCATGGAATGAAGCCGAGCAGCTTGGTGCGCGGCGGCCTTGCGTTGCTCTTGAAGCCGGATTCCTTGCGCACCGTCGCCATCAGCACAGGGACCGGCACGCCGTATTTCTGCGAGGTGCGCTCGGCGGCCGACTGCCAATTGTCGAACCAGCCATCATTCTGGTCGAAGACGGCGCAGACATTGTTGATATGGCTGGGCGCGGTCGCGCAGGCCGAAAGTGCCAGCAACACGCCAATCGCTACAATTTTACTAAAACTCGATCTACGCATTGGATGAGCAATAGGCCGAAATCATAAAGGGAATCTTGCTGCCGCCATTAACGCATCGCCAGCGCGGGCGCTTCAAAAAATGCGATATCGTTATTTCGACGTGGGTTGCCGCTCTTTATAAAGTGGCGTCATGGAAATGCCGCCGTCGCTAAAATCACGTCTGCAAATGGCGTATTCCTGACAGACCGGCCGGTCGGCCACGGCTTTGATGTCGGGCATGAACGAGCCAAGACGCAAGCGCGGCGCCGAGCGCACCAGCAACAGGGGGCCAGCGCCCATTCCGCAACTGCCGCCCCGGCGGGTGAGGAATCCCTATCCGCCGATGGCGTTGCTGTCCGCCGACCAGATCGAGGCAATCCACCAGGCGTCGATGCACGTTCTGGAGAATTTCGGCATCGAGGTGATGAGCCCGCGGGCGCTGTCGCTGTTCGAGCAGGCCGGCGCCAAGGTCAACCACGCAACGGCCAATGTCCGCATCGATCGCGGCATGGTCGACGAGGCGCTGAAGACGACGCGGTCCAGCTATCGCCTAACGCCGCGCAATCCGGGCAACGCCGTTCACCTGGGCGGCAACACCATCAATTTCACGCTTGTTGCCGGTCCACCCAATGTGCACGACATGGAGCGTGGCCGGCGCGCCGGCAATCTGCGCGACTATGCCGACCTCACCCGGCTGGCGCAGCATTTCAACTGCGTCCACATGCTCGGCAACCAGGTCTGCGCGCCGGTCGAGCTGCCGGCCAATTCACGCCATCTCGATACCTACTTCACCAATCTGACGCTGACCGACAAGAGCTTTCATGTCTCGGCGATCGGTCGGGGCAGGGCGCTGGACGGCATCGAGATGATGGCGATCGCGCGCGGGCTGACGCTGGACCAGATGCGTGACGATCCGGGCATCGCCACCATCATCTCGGTCAACTCGCCGCGCCGCTTCGACGAGATGATGGCCGAGGGGCTGATGACGATGGCCGAGTACGGCCAGTCTGTGGCGGTGACGCCGTTCACTCTGATGGGGGCAATGAGCCCGGTGACGCTGGCCGGCGCGCTGGCGCAGCAGAATGCCGAGGCACTGTTCGGCGTCATGCTGACGCAATTGGTGCGGCCGGGCGCGCCGGTGATGTACGGCGCCTTCACCTCCAATGTCGACATGAAGTCCGGTGCGCCGGCATTTGGCACGCCGGAGAACACCAAGGCCAATATTGCATCGGGACAACTGGCCCGGCGCTACGGGTTGCCGTACCGGACGACGCCGGGATCGGCCTCCAACGCCGCCGATGCGCAAGGCGCTTACGAGACGCTGATGGCGCTCTGGGGCGCGGTGCTCGGCCACGGCAATCTCGTCTACCATGCAGCAGGCTGGCAGGAGGGCGGGCTGACGGCGTCCTTCGAAAAGTTCATCATCGATGTCGAGATGATCCAGCACATGATGGAGTTCCTGCGCCCGATCGTGGTCGACGAGGCCGAGCTTGCCGTCGAGGCGCTGGGGGCAGTGCCGACCGGCGGCCATTTCTTCGGCGAGCCGCATACGCTGGAGCGCTATGCCACCGCCTTTTACCAGCCGATGCTGTCCAACTGGCAGAACTACGAGGCCTGGCAGGAGGCCGGCGGGCTTGACGCGACCGCGCGCGCGACGCGGCTGTGGAAGAAGGCGCTAGAGGATTATGTCGAGCCGGCGATGGATATCGCCGTGCGCGAGGCGCTGGAGGCGTATGTGGCGAAGCGGCGCGAGGCTATCGGGCAGGGTGAGCCGTGATGGTTTTCAAAGGTCGGCGCTGCCCCTCACCCTTACCCTCTCCCCGTGAAGAACGGGGAGAGGGGGGCGCTAATGTCGCAGCTTCTCCCTTCTCCCCGTCCCTATACGGGGAGAAGGTGCCGGCAGGCGGATGAGGGGCAGCGCCAACCTTTTGGAATCCCAAATAGATCCCTCCCATCCCGAATCCGCTCATCCATCCAACTCACTGAACTAACGAGAAAAAATCCATGAAATCGCATGCAAAGGTCGTGGTCATTGGCGGCGGTGTCGTCGGGTGTTCCGTGCTGTTCCATCTCGCCCGCCACGGCTGGACCGACGTCGTGCTTCTGGAACGCGACGAACTGACCTCCGGCTCGACCTGGCACGCGGCGGGCGGCATGCACACGATCAATGGCGACCCCAACGTCGCCAAGCTGCAGAAATACACCATCAACCTCTACAAGGAGATCGAGGAACTCTCCGGCCAGGCGACCGGGGTGCATCTGACAGGCGGCGTGCTGCTCGCCGCGACCGAGGCGCGGCTGGACTGGCTGCGCGGTGTCGTCGCCAAGGGCCGTTATCTCGGCATCGACCTCGAGGAAATCTCGGCGAAAGAGGCGGCCGAATTGATGCCGCTGCTCGACCCCAAGCAGTTCGTCGGAGCGGTCCGTAACAAGGAGGACGGCCATCTCGACCCTTCGGGCGTGACGCACGCCTATGCCAAGGCCGCGCGCAAGCTCGGCGCCGAGGTCGAGCGCTTCACCAAGGTCGAGGACATCGTGCGGCGGCCCGACGGGATGTGGCGCGTCATCACCAACAGGGGCGAGGTGGTGGCCGAGCATGTCGTCAATGCCGGCGGTCTGTGGGCACGCGAAGTCGGCCGGATGGTCGGGCTCGAACTGCCGGTTCTGGCCATGGAGCACATGTACCTGATCACCGAGGACATGCCGGAGGTTGCCGACTGGAACGCCAAGACAGGCACCGAGATCATCCACGCGGTCGATTTCGACGGTGAGCTGTATCTGCGCCAGGAGCGCGGCGGCATGCTGATGGGGACCTATGAGAAGGCCAACAAGCCATGGTCCGAATACCAGACGCCGTGGAATTTCGGCCATGAATTGCTGGCGCCGGACATCGACCGCATCGCACCGTCGCTGGAGGTCGGGTTCCGGCATTTCCCGGCCTTCCAGAACACGGGCATCAAGCAGATCATCAACGGGCCCTTCACTTTCGCGCCCGACGGCAACCCGCTGGTCGGGCCGGTGCGCGGCCTGCCGGGCTTTTGGGTCGCCTGCGGTGTGATGGCGGGATTCAGCCAGGGCGGCGGCGTCGGCCTGGCGCTGTCGAACTGGATGATCGAGGGCGATCCCGGCGCCGATATCTGGGCGATGGATGTGGCGCGCTACGGCGACTGGGCGACGATGGCCTACACCAACGCCAAGGTGCAGGAGAACTATTCCAGGCGCTTCTCGATCCGCTTTCCCAATGAGGAATTGCCGGCCGGACGGCCGCTGAAGACAACTCCGGTCTACGACCTGTTGTCGGCCCGGGGCGCGCAATGGGGCGTCGCCTACGGGTTGGAAGTGCCGCTCTGGTATGCGCCGGAGGGCGTCAAGGACGAGTTCTCATGGCGCCGCTCGAGCGATTTCGCCCATGTCGCCAGCGAAGCCGCAACGGTGCGCAATGGTGTCGGCCTGTCGGAGATTTCGAGCTTCGCCAAATACAAGGTGACGGGCGAGGGGGCGGCGGCCTGGCTCGACCGGATGCTTGCCTGCAAACTGCCGAAGCCCGGCCGCATGACGCTGGCGCCGATGCTGAAGGAGGACGGCAGACTGATCGGCGATTTCACGCTGGCCAATCTGGGCAGCGATGGCTGGTTCCTCGCCGGCTCCGGCATCGCCGAGGAATACCACATGCGCTGGTTCGAGGCGCATCTGCCGAAGGACGGTTCGGTGCGCATCGAAGCGCTGGGAGCGAAACTCACCGGCCTCGCCGTCGCTGGGCCGAAAGCGCGGGATGTGTTGGTCAAGGTCAGCCGTGCGGATGTCTCGAACGCAGCGTTTCCGTTCATGGCGGTCGCGAAAATGGATATCGGCATGGCGCCATGCCTTGTCGGCCGCGTCAGCTACACCGGTGACCTCGGCTACGAGATCTGGGTGGCGCCGGAATATCAGCGTGCGGCGTTCCAGGCGCTGATGGCGGCCGGCGCGGAATTCGGCATCGGCCTGTTCGGCTCGCGTGCGCTCAACGCGCTGCGGCTGGAGAAGAATTACGGCTCGTGGGGACGCGAATACAGGCCGATCTACGGGCCGCTGGAAGCCGGGCTCGACCGCTTCGTTGCCTATGGCAAGGAGGCCGATTTCATCGGCAAGGCGGCGGCACTCGCCGAGCGCAAGCAGGGCGGCAAGCTGCGCCTGCGCACTTTCATCGTCGAGGCCGACGATGCCGATGTCATCGGCGACGAGCCGATCTGGTTCGGCGGCGCGGTGCGCGGCTGGGTGACCTCCGGCGGCTACGCGCATCATTCCAAAAAATCCGTCGCGGTAGGCTATGTGCCGAAGGAGATCGCCGACGAGAGCGACGGCTTCGAAATCGAGTTGCTGGGCAAGCGGCATGCGGCGCGCATCCAGGCCACGCCACTGTTCGATGCGAATTTCGAACGGATGCGGGGGTGAGGTTCACCCCCGCACGGGGGCATCATGCGTTGCGTTGGTTGTCGAGCGCGAAGGCTCCGGCGCCGGCAAAGACGAGATAAAGGAAGATGAAGCAGAACGAGACCGCCGCGTCGCCGCTGTTGTTGACCGGGAAGAAGTCGCGCGGCATGTGCGCCGAGAAATAGGCGATTGCCATTTCGCCGGCCAGGAGGAACGCGACCGGACGGGTGAATAGGCCAAGCGCCAGCAGGATGCCGCCGGCGAATTCAAGGATGCCGGCAGTCATGGTCAGCCCGGTGAGGGCGTGGGCTTGGGCGCTTGCCGGGAAGTTGAACAGCTTCTGGCTGCCATGTTCGATGAACTGCAGCGCGGTCATGATGCGCAGCACGCCGAGCGCCTGCGGCTGGTATCTGGCAAGACCTTCGAAAAGCTTCATCTAGAACTCCGTTTTGTCCCTCCCAGCCCGGCCATAAAGCATCCCCGAAAGCCGGACCATTCACAACGTTCGCACCGGTATCAATTGTCGGTGAGGAGGGCATCATTGGGCAGCGAAAGAAGGCGAAGCGAACCGATTGGTTGCACTGGTCATCTTGCATCGTGGCGCTATAGTTGGCGCAAATCTCTCCCGATCCGCCATTTGGTCCTATGGAGTCCCGCCATGAAGACACTCGTTTTTGGTTTTGCAGCCATGCTGGCGGCGACGACCGCCGTCATGGCCGAGGACGCGGGGTGTGAGGCCTTCAAATGGCCGGTGACGCGCGAACAGGCGCTGTTTCCCGCAGCGCCAGCAACGCCGTCGGGGGCAACGCTGGCGGTCGGTGCGGCAGCGGATCTCGCACTGGTACCGGTCGAGAAGGCCGGCTTCGCGATGCGGCCCGAGCATGCGCCAGCGCCGGGCACGTTTGGCGCCGTCGCGAGTGTGGCCGTGCCGCCCGAGGGGAGCATCCAGATAAGCCTGTCGGGCGAGGCCTGGATCGATGTCATCCAAGATGGCAAGGCCGTGAGATCGGCAGATTACAGCGGCGTCAAGACTTGCCCGGGTATCCGCAAGAGCGTGCGCTTCAAGCTTGCTGCCGGCCAGGCCACCCTCCAGTTCAGCGGTGCGAAGAAAGCTGATCTCAAGGTCGCCGTGCTGGCGCCGGAATAACGGGCGCCAGCCGGGATCGCCGTTCGTCGGCGACGTCATGAATGGCCGCCTGTCGTGCGAGCCGTCGCAGTTCCCTTAACGTCCCGGCGCCATCAGCGCGAAATGGGCGCCTTGCGGATCCTGGCACTGCACGATCCAGCTGCCGCCGGGGACCTCCATCGGCCCCATCAGGACCTTGCCGCCATTGTCGGTCACGCGTTTGGCCGCCGCGTCGATGGCTGTCACGTTGAAATAGAACTGCCAGACCGGCACCGGGATCTGCTCCGGCTTGTTCATGATGCCGCCGCCGGATTCGGGGCCGGCCGTGAAGGTCTGATAGATGCCCATCGGCCCCATGTCGAAATCCCCGGCATTGGCCCAGCCGAACTGGCTGGAATAGAAATCGAATGCGGCCTTCCAATCC
Organism: Mesorhizobium sp. B2-4-14; assembly: GCF_006442155.1. Taxonomy (NCBI): domain Bacteria; kingdom Pseudomonadati; phylum Pseudomonadota; class Alphaproteobacteria; order Hyphomicrobiales; family Phyllobacteriaceae; genus Mesorhizobium; species Mesorhizobium sp. B2-4-14. The sequence continues at coordinate 15,105 of NZ_VFVA01000053.1, forward strand.
GACGTGTAGAGCTCGTGCCAGCCGATATGACCGGGCGTCGCGGCCGGCACGACGGGTTGGTCCGGGCCGTTCGGCTGCAGGAACATGAAGGTCGCACCTTGCGGATCGGCGACGACGGCGAAGCGGCCGACGCCTTGAATGTCGTCGGGCTGGCGATGAACGGTACCGCCGGCTTTCTGCAGCGATGCCGTGGCGGCATCGACGTCCCTGGTATGGATATAACCCAGCCAGGCGGGCGGCATGCCCATCTTGGCCGCGTCCTCGGGTATCGTCATCAGGCCGCCGACGCCTCGCTCGCCGACATTCATGACGATGTAGCGCGGCATGCCGGGAGCTTTGTCAAAGGGCTGCGCCGTCCAGCCGATAACCTTGGTGTAGAATGCCTCGGCGGCGTCGAGGTCCGTGGTCATCAGCTCGTACCAGAAGAAGGGCATTGGGGATTTCGGCATTGTCGGTCTCCTCACCTTTGTCGTCGATCATGTTTCGATCCATCATAGGACGATCTTCGAGACGGAAATCCGACAACTTTGCGCAAAGATAGGCCGTTGAGTAAGGTGTTTCGTCCGCGATGCTACGGACCGCCCGATTTCAGCCGATAACATGAGTAAAGAAGTCATGTTATTATCGAAGTTTTCAGCGACTTACCCAGAAAATTGACCAATTGATAAAAAAATAAAACGTGCTAGCCTTTCCCAAAACGAAAACATGGGGAACTGAAAATGCCAGAAGGCCAGTTCAAGGAAGGCATTGCCGGCGGACGGCTTGCGGCCGAGCAGTATGCCGACAACTTTTCCGACCTGCATCCGCCGCTCGATCACCACGAGGCGCTGGTCGAATCCGACCGCTGCTATTTCTGCTACGACGCGCCGTGCATGAATGCATGCCCGACCTCGATCGATATCCCGCTGTTCATCCGCCAAATCTCGACCGGCAACCCGATCGGGTCGGCCAAGACCATCTTCGACCAGAACATTCTTGGCGGCATGTGCGCCCGCGTCTGCCCGACCGAGACGCTGTGCGAGGAGGCATGCGTTCGCGAAGTGGCGGAAGGCAAGCCGGTGCAGATCGGCCGGCTGCAGCGCTATGCCACCGATATCGCGATGAGCGAGAACAAGCAGTTTTATCCGCGCACAGCGGCGACGGGGAAGACGGTCGCCGTGGTCGGCGCCGGTCCGGCCGGTCTAGCCGCCGCGCACCGGCTCGCCCGTTATGGCCATGACGTGACCATCCTGGAAGCGCGCCCGAAGGCCGGCGGCCTCAACGAATACGGCATCGCCGCCTACAAGAGCGTCGACAATTTCGCCCAGGCCGAGGTCGACTACGTCACCGCGATCGGCGGCATCGACATCCAGAACGGCAAGGCGCTGGGCCGCGATTACCAGCTCTCCGACCTGATCCGCAATTACGACGCGGTGTTCCTCGGCATGGGGCTTGGCGGCGTCAACGCGCTGCGCGCCGATGGCGAGGATGCCTCCGGCGTCACCAATGCGGTGGAGTTCATCGCCGAACTGCGGCAGGCTAGCGATCTCTCGGGCCTGCCGGTTGGTCGCCGCGTTGTCGTCATCGGTGGCGGCATGACAGCGATCGACGCCGCCGTGCAATCGAAGCTGCTTGGCGCGGAAGAGGTGACCATCTGCTACCGGCGCGGCCAGGAGCACATGAACGCCTCGGAATTCGAACAGGATCTGGCGGCCGCGAACGGCGTCACCATCCGCCACTGGTTGCAGCCGAAGCGGGTTGTCGCTGACGGCGGCAAGGTGTCGGCAATCGAACTCGAATACACCGCGCTCAAGGGCGACAGGCTCGTCGGCACCGGCGAGACGCTGACGCTCGTCGCCGACCAGGTGTTCAAGGCCATCGGCCAGAGCTTTGTCCCGGCCGCCCTCAACGGCAGCGGAGAATTGATCGAACTCGAAGCCGGCCGCATCAAGGTCGATGCGGAAGGGCGCACCTCGCTCGCCAAGGTCTGGGCCGGCGGCGACTGCATTTTTGGTGGTGACGACCTGACCGTCTCGGCCGTGGCGCAAGGGCGCGATGCGGCCGAGTCCATCCACCGGGCACTGACCTTTAACGGGAGGGCGTGAGCATGGCAGACATCCGTAATAATTTCGTCGGCATCAAATCGCCCAATCCGTTCTGGCTGGCCTCGGCGCCGCCGACTGACAAGGCCTATAATGTCATCCGCGCCTTCAAGGCCGGCTGGGGCGGTGTCGTCTGGAAGACGCTGGGCGAGGAAGGTCCGCCCGTCGTCAACGTCAACGGCCCGCGCTACGGCGCGATCTGGGGTGCAGACCGCCGTCTCCTCGGCCTCAACAATATCGAACTGATCACCGACCGCGACCTGCAGACCAATCTGCGCGAGATGAAGCAGGTCAAGATGGATTGGCCCGATCGCGCGCTCATCGCTTCGATCATGGTGCCTTGCGTCGAGGAAAGCTGGAAGTCCATCCTGCCGCTGGTCGAAGAGACCGGCGCCGACGGCATCGAGCTCAATTTCGGCTGCCCGCATGGCATGTCGGAGCGCGGTATGGGCGCGGCCGTCGGCCAGGTGCCGGAATATATCGAAATGGTGGTGCGCTGGTGCAAGCAGTACACGCGCATGCCGGTCATCACCAAGCTGACGCCCAACATCACCGACATCCGCAAGCCGGCGCGGGCAGCACATGCCGGCGGCACCGACGCGGTGTCGCTGATCAACACCATCAATTCGATCACCGGTGTCGACCTCGACAATTTCGCGCCGATGCCGACCATCGACGGCAAGGGTTCGCATGGCGGCTATTGCGGTCCGGCGGTTAAGCCGATCGCCATGAACATGGTGGCCGAAATCGCGCGCGATCCCGAAACACGCGGCCTGCCGATCTCGGGCATCGGCGGCATCACCACCTGGCGGGACGCCGCCGAATTCATGGCGCTCGGCGCCGGCAATGTGCAGGTGTGCACGGCGGCGATGACCTACGGTTTCAAGATCGTCCAGGAGATGATCGCCGGTCTCGAAAACTGGATGGACGAGAAGGGTCACCGCTCGCTCGACGACATTATTGGCCGCGCCACGCCCAACGTCACCGACTGGCAATATCTCAACCTCAACTATGTCGCCAAGGCGCATATCGACCAGGATGCCTGCATCAAATGCGGTCGCTGCCACATCGCCTGCGAGGACACCTCGCACCAGGCGATCACCAGCATGGTCAACGGCGTCAGGCATTTCGAGGTGATCGAGGCCGAATGCGTCGGCTGCAATCTCTGCGTCAACGTCTGTCCGGTCGACAACTGCATCACCATGGAGCCGCTGGCAGCCGGCGCGATGGACCAACGCACCGGCAAGCCGGTGTCGCCGGTCTACGCCAACTGGACCACACACCCGAACAACCCGATGGCCAAGGTGGCAGCGGAGTAGCGGCTGCTGGTCGTAACGTCGGTTGAGTTCAACCGCCCCCGTGTTTTGAACGGGGCGGTTCTATTTGGCGCAATGCTTCAATTCACGGGTTGGCGCCGCCCCTCATTGTCCTGCCGGACATTTCTCCCGTATAGAGACGGGGAGAAAGGGCTGGCCGCAACGCCGGCTCCTCTTCCGCAACGTCGGCGATTGGCGAAAGCTCTCGCGACAGCACCCCTCTCCCCGTCTCTCTACGGGGTGCCGGCAGGCAGGTGAGGGGCAGCGCCAGCGCCGAATTGGAATGGCGTCTTGGCTCGAAACAGGTCCATTTCTCCGAGAAAACCTTCTCTCATAACGCTACCTATCGGCTTGTTGCAGATAAGAAATATCCATGATAAAATATATCCATGAAAAGGAGATCGGCTTCATGAAGCTTGGCGAGGGCGTTGAAGCGGCCATTCACTGTGCGGCTACGCTGGCGAGCGTCGAAGGCAACAGCACCATTCCAGGCGCCGCGCTGGCAGAATCCTTTGGCCTTTCGCCGAGCTATCTCCTGAAGCATCTCAACATGCTGACTTCATCGGGCGTCCTGGAATCGGTGCCAGGGCCAACCGGCGGTTACCGGCTGGCGCGGCCGGCTGAACGCATCACCCTGCTTGATATCGTGCTGGCGGTCGAAGGGCGCGAGCCGGCTTTCCGCTGCGGCGAAATCCGCCGCAATGGTCCGGTCAAGCTGGATGCCTCGGCCTATGTCAAACCCTGCGGCATCAACGCCGCGATGCTGAAGGCGGAGAGGGCCTATCGGGCCGCGCTTGCCGAGACCAAGCTGTCCGATATCGTGGCCAATTTCGCCGAGGAAGGCGATCCCCGGTCGATTGCAGCGAGCTGCGCTTTCGTTGAGCGCCACCAGCGGCCGCAGAAATCCGGTTCCATCAAGCAAATCTAAAACCCAGTCGATGTGAAAGGACAACACGATGAAACAGAGGATACAGTTCTTCGCCAAGGCGCCGGAGGTCATGAAGGCGGTGATGGCGCTCAACAAGGCGGTCGACGAATGCGGGTTGGAGGTGAGCCTGCTGCACCTGATCAAGCTCAGGGCCTCGCAGATCAATGGCTGCTCGTTCTGCGTCGAGATGCACAGCCGCGAGGCTCGCCGTGACGGGGAGACCGAGCCGCGGCTCTATCTGGTCTCGGCCTGGAAGGAATCGCCACTGTTTTCCGAGCGCGAACGCGCGGCTTTGGCATGGACCGAGGCGGTGACGCTGATCGCCAACAATGGTGTTTCGGACGAACTCTATGCCAGGACGCTCGAGCATTTCTCGGAAGAGGAACTGGTCAAGCTGTCGGTCGCGCTCGGCATGATCAACACCTGGAACAGGCTTTGCATTCCGTTCCACGCCATTCATCCGATGCCGGCCGCCAAGGCGGCCTGATTGCCCGATTGCCCGGGAGCGCCGCCGAGGAGGCGGCGCTCCAGCTGTCGAAGGAAGCGGTCGATGCAGCCGATTTCCGGGGACCATCAAGGCCCTGACACCGGGCAGCGCATAAACGGCTTCAATGTCGCGCTGAGCGGGCCTGACGCTTCATAGCGCAATACTTCCGGGCGGGCCGGGGAACTCGGCGCAATTCGACGCCGGCCCGTGTTAATCGCTCCGTCGCGATTATCCTGTATGAAATCGCGGGTTCACGAGTGGAGCGGGCATGGAGCAAGGCTGGACCGCATTCTGGGCGCGCATTTCGGAGGTCTTCCATCAGGCGCTGTTTCCGTTCCGCGTGATCGCGGAAGCCGTTGGCTGGCATCCAAGCGACTTACAGATCTGGTGCTTCCTGTGCGGCGTCTTCTTCCTGGCGCCCATCGGCGTGCAGAGCTATGGCGGTTTTGTCCTCAAGCGGCGCGGCATCTTTGCCACCGGCAAGGTGGTGGATATCGATAAGTCTGGCGAATATTCGGACAACCCGATCATAGAATTCGCCGATCGCTCCGGACGAACCTGGCGTTTCGAATCCTATCTGCCGGTTAATGGCAGGACACGGTCTATCGGTGCCGCGGTCGACGTCATCTACGATCCTCTGCACCCTAAGCGAGCCCGGGAGATGGGCCGCCCCATCATGAAAGCGGTCCACCTCGCGGTCGGCTACGCAATCGTCGCCGGGCTGCTGCTGTTCGCCTTCTGGCCCGGCCTGATCTCCTACTGATCCCGCCGCAGTCACGCAGCCTATCCGTCAAAGGACGACCAGGATCCTCTCGGCCTCCTTCCCACTTTGATCATAGCACTGAAAACAAACACACAGGAACCACGGGTCTCGGCGTCCGCTTCGCTCCTTGCTCCGCCCGTGGATGACGAAATGATGGGTGCCTCGGCCAATCCTTACGGTCGGTAACAACCAAATCACCGGTAAGTTGGCCCTATCCGTTAAGCCCTTTTCCCGAGACCCTAGCCCTTCGGCTTCAGCCCATCGAGGAACAATTGCTCGAGGAAGCGCGCCGCGTCCTCGAAGCGGCCGTCGCCGCCGCGGTTCGGCCCCAGTACGGCGCGGACCTGAACGTCGAAATCGGCATAGTGCTGCGTCGTCGCCCAGATCGAGAAGATCAGGTGCCAGGGGTCGGTCCGGGCGATCTTGCCGGCACGCATCCAGCCCTTGATGACGGCGGCCTTCTCGTCGACCAATGTCTTCAACTCGCCGGCCAAGAGCGGCATGATGCGCGGCGCGCCTTGCAGGATCTCGTTGGCGAACAGCCGGCTTTCGCGGGGAAAATCGCGCGCCATTTCGAGCTTGCGCCTGATGTAGCTGCGCAATTCGGTCATGGGATCGCCGATGTCGTCGAGTTCCCGGAGCGGCGCCAGCCAGGTGTCGAGCAGGCGCTGCATCAAAGTCTCGTGAATGTCTTCCTTGCGGCGGAAATAATAGAGCAGGTTGGGCTTCGACATGCCGGCGGCTTCGGCGATCTGGTCGATGGTCGAGCCGCGGAAGCCGTTGGTGGAGAACACCTCGAGCGCCGCCTCCAGGATCAGTTCGCGCTTTTCCTGCTGGATGCGGGTGCGGCGAGGGGCTTCCGTGCCGGTGTTCACCGTTGCGGACCCCCGTGTTGACGTCTATCTGGACCAATTCTCTGGACCAGTTTTTCCCCAGCCTGTGGAACGCACTTCAGGAGCCGCATTTCCGCTAGTAATCCCTTGACCGCCGACAGGGCGGTGCTAACGTTTGTCCAATCGGTCAAAAATTTGCGTAGCATGAAAGCGCGGCAAAGACCAAGCGTTGGACGCACCGAAACAGGTTACAAGGGGAAGTCTTGGTCATGTCCAACCGGCTGAAAGTCACGCCGAACGATCTCAGCGCATTCTGGATGCCGTTCACGGCAAACCGGCAGTTCAAGCAGGCGCCACGCATGTTCGTGTCCGCCAAGGATATGCATTACACGACCAGCGATGGCCGCAAGGTGCTGGACGGCACCGCCGGCCTCTGGTGTGTCAATGCCGGCCACTGCCGTCCGAAGATCACCGAGGCGATCCAGCACCAGGCCGCCGAGCTCGACTACGCGCCGGCCTTCCAGATGGGCCATCCGATCGTGTTCGAACTGGCGAACCGCCTGGTCGACATCGCGCCCAAGGGCATGGACCATGTGTTCTTCACCAATTCCGGTTCGGAATCCGTCGAGACGGCGCTGAAGATGGCGATCGCCTATCACCGCGTAAAGGGCGAGGGCTCGCGCACCCGTCTGATCGGCCGCGAGCGCGGCTATCACGGTGTGAATTTCGGCGGCATCTCGGTCGGCGGCATCGTCAGCAATCGCAAGATGTTCGGCACGTTGCTTGGCGGCGTCGACCACATGCCGCATACGCATCTGCCTGAGAAGAACGCCTTCTCCAAGGGCGTGCCGGAATATGGCGCGGAGCTCGCCAACGAGTTGGAGCGCATCGTTGCCCTGCATGACGCCTCGACCATTGCCGCCGTCATCGTCGAGCCGGTCGCTGGTTCCACCGGCGTCATCCTGCCGCCCAAGGGCTATCTGCAGAAGCTTCGCGAAATTTGTACCAAGCACGGCATCCTGTTGATCTTCGACGAGGTCATCACCGGTTTCGGCCGTCTCGGCGCGCCGTTCGGCGCCGATTATTTCGGCGTCACGCCCGATATCATGACCACCGCCAAGGGGGTCTCCAACGGCGTCATCCCGATGGGCGCGGTGTTCGTGAAGAAGGAGATCCACGACGCCTTCATGACCGGCCCCGAGCACATGATCGAGTTCTTCCACGGCTACACCTATTCGGGCAATCCGGTTGCTTGCGCCGCCGCACTCGGCACGCTCGACACCTACAAGGAAGAAGGCCTGCTCACCCGTGGCGAGGAACTGGCGCCCTATTGGGAAGACGCGCTGCATTCGCTGAAGGGCGAGCCGCATGTCATCGACATCAGGAACATCGGCCTGATCGGCGCGATCGAACTGGCACCGATCGCCGGCGAGCCGACCAAGCGTGCATTCTCGGCCTTCGTCAAGGCGTTCGAGCGCGGCGCGCTGATCCGCACCACCGGCGACATCATCGCGCTGTCGCCGCCGCTGATCATCACCAAGGGCCAGATCAATGAACTGATCGACCATGTGCGCGATGTGCTGCGCTCGATAGATTGAGTCTGCTTTTATCTGGGCGGGTGGCGATGGGAACCGCCAGCCGCCCAGAACATGAAATGGGAAGGACTTTGAATGGCCGCACCCGGCGAGAATCTGCGAATCAATTCAGACCGTTTGTGGGATTCGATCATGGAGATGGCGAAGATCGGCCCCGGCATTGCCGGCGGCAACAATCGCCAGACCGTGACCGACGAGGATGGCGAGGGCCGGCATCTGTTCAAGCGCTGGTGCGATGCAGCCGGGCTCGAAATGGGTGTTGACGAAATGGGCACCATGTTCGCCCGCCGCGAAGGCACCGATCCCAGCCTGCCGCCCGTCTATGTCGGCAGCCATCTCGACACGCAGCCGACCGGCGGCAAGTATGACGGCGTTCTCGGCGTTCTCGGTGGGCTCGAGGTCGTGCGCTCGCTCAACGACCTCGGCATCAAGACCAAGCATCCGATCGTCGTCACCAACTGGACCAACGAGGAAGGCGCGCGCTTCGCACCGGCGATGATGGCGTCGGGCGTGTTCGCCGGCGTGCTCGAACAGGCCGACGTCTACGAGCACACGGACAAGAACGGCAAAAAATTCGGCGAGGAACTGGAGCGCATCGGCTGGAAGGGCACCGAGAAGGTCGGCGACCGCAAGATTCACGCCTTCTTCGAACTGCATATCGAACAGGGCCCGATCCTCGAGGACGAAGGCATCGACATCGGCGTCGTCACCCACGGCCAGGGCCTGAAATGGCTGCAGGTGACGCTGACCGGCAAGGAGGCGCATACCGGCTCGACGCCGATGCCGAAGCGCCGCAATGCCGGGCTCGGCATGGCGCGGGTAATCGAACTGGTGCACGAGATCGCCATGGACTACCAGCCCGATGCCGTCGGCGCTGTCGGCCACATGGAAGTCTTCCCCAACTCGCGCAACATCATTGCCGGGCGCACCGTCTTCACCATCGACATCCGCTCGCCCGAGAAGGAAGTGCTCGACGCCATGGACGGTCGCATCCGCGGAGGCATCGACACGATCTGCGACGCGCTCGATATCCAATACAAGATCGAGCAGGTCGGCGCTTTCGACCCCGTGACCTTCGACAAGGGCTGCGTCAAGGCGATCCGCGACGCCGCCGAACGGCTCGGCTACACGCACCGCAACATCGTCTCCGGCGCGGGCCACGATGCCTGCTGGATCAACCGCGTGGCGCCCACCGCCATGGTGATGTGCCCTTGCGTCGACGGGCTCAGCCACAACGAGGCCGAGGAAATCACCAAGGAATGGGCCGCCGCCGGCGCCGACGTGCTGTTCCACGCGGTGGTGGAGACGGCGGTCATCGTGGAGTGAGCTTAGAGATTACCTTTCAAACGCAGCTCATTAAGAAGCGCGAAGAGAAACAAGGGAACAAAAATGACCAAAGTCATCCGAAACGGCACCATCGTCACCGCCGACCGCACGTGGAAGGCCGATGTGCTGATGCAGCATGGCAAGATCGTCGCCATCGGTTCGGAACTGCATGGCGATCATGAGTTCGACGCCACCGGCTGCTATGTTATGCCGGGCGGCATCGATCCGCATACGCATCTCGAAATGCCGTTCATGGGCACCTATTCGGCCGATGATTTCGAATCCGGCACGCGCGCGGCACTGGCCGGCGGCACGACCATGGTGGTCGATTTCTGCCTGCCGGCCCCGCAGCAATCGCTGCTCGAAGCCTTGCAGATGTGGGACAACAAGACCTCCAAGGCCTCCTGCGACTACTCCTTCCACATGGCGATCACCTGGTGGGGCAAGCAGGTGTTCGACGAGATGGCCGACGTCGTTGACAAGGGCATCACCTCGTTCAAGCACTTCATGGCCTACAAGGGCGCGCTGATGGTCGACGATGACGAGATGTATGCCTCGTTCCAGCGCTGCGCCGATCTTGGCGCGCTGCCGCTGGTGCATGCCGAGAATGGCGATGTGGTTGCGGCCCTGTCGCAGAAGCTGCTCGCCGCCGGCAATAACGGCCCGGAAGGTCACGCCTATTCGCGTCCGCCGGAAGTAGAGGGCGAGGCCACAAATCGCGCAATCATGATCGCCGACATGGCGGGCGTGCCGCTCTATGTCGTGCACGTCTCCTGCGAGCAGAGCCACGAGGCGATCCGCCGCGCCCGCCAGAAGGGCATGCGTGTGTTCGGCGAGCCGCTGATCCAGCATCTGACGCTGGATGAGAGCGAGTATTTCGACAAGGATTGGGACCATGCGGCGCGCCGCGTAATGAGCCCGCCCTTCCGCAACAAGCTGCACCAGGATTCGCTGTGGGCCGGCCTGCAGGCGGGCTCGCTGCAGGTGGTGGCGACCGACCATTGCGCCTTCACCACCAAGCAGAAGCGCTTTGGAGTCGGCGATTTCACCAAGATCCCCAACGGCACCGGCGGGCTCGAGGATCGCATGCCGGTGCTATGGACCAAGGGCGTCAACACCGGGCGGCTGACGATGAACGAGTTCGTCGCTGTGACCTCGACCAACATCGCCAAGATCCTCAACATATATCCGAAGAAGGGCGCCATCGTCGAAGGCGCCGATGCCGACATCATCGTCTGGGATCCGAAGCGCAAGAAGACGATTTCTTCGAAGAAGCAGCAGTCGGTCATCGACTACAACGTGTTCGAAGGCGTCGAGGTCACAGGGTTGCCGCGCTTCGTCTTCTCGCGCGGCGAACTGTCGATCGAGGAGGCGGAGGTCAAGGCCCGGCCCGGCCACGGCCAATTCGTCGGCCGCGAGCCGAACGCCGCGGTCAACCGCGCGCTGTCGACATGGAAAGAGATCACAGCGCCGCGCAAGGTCGAACGCACAGGCATTCCGGCGACCGGGGTTTGAGGTGAGGCACGCGGGGCTTCTTCTCACCGGCGTTCTCGTCCTGGCTGCCGGCCGCACTTCGGCGGCCGGCAGCGACCTGTCCAAACCCTATGGCGACAAATATGGCTGCATCAACAGGAACGGCCAGGAGGTGGCCAGGCGGCTCGTTGTCGTCGAGAGGACGGCAATGTGATGGGCGAAGTCTCCCGGTGCCGATGATCGCCGAAATCGGCGCCGCCCCTCATCGCCCTGCCGGGCACTTCTCCCCGTATAGGGACGGGGAGAAGGACGCCGTCGCCAAGGATTTCGCCAATTTCCAGAGAGATCGCCGAGGCTGCGCTGAGATCCCTTCTCCCCGTCCCTATACGGGGAGAAGGTGCCGGTGTCCGAACCGGATAGATAGGTAACAGGATGGACCGATTGCATGGGTAACGGTTTTCTT
>NZ_VFVA01000054.1:0-24931 GCF_006442155.1 Mesorhizobium sp. B2-4-14
ACGGCGGCAATCGCATTTGCCGGATAGGTGGCGCGGCCCAGCGCATGGGCGATGCCCAGCAATTCGCCTGGACTTATGTAGCGGACAGTCACGTCCTGACCCTCCGGCGTCGATTTCACCACGCGCACATGTCCGTCGAGCAGCAGGAAAAAGGAATCGGCGTCCTGCTCCTGTTCGAACACCAGCTGATCCTTCGCGATCCTCGTGGATCTTGCCTGTCTGACGATGCGGTCGAGATCTGCGGCGGCCATGCCCTCGAAGATGGAGAGCCCGGCAATCAGCGAGCGATCGAGGCTGGCCAACCGTATTACTCCTTGATCGCCACAACGCGTCCAGATCATTTGGCCGGACTGTGTCATGGGCGACCGATTGGCGGCAAGTGATGCATACCGTCTTCAACTCCCGATCTTGCTGCACCGGGCCAGATTCCGCCGAACCGGCGGAGCTAGAAAGGAGCAATTGTCGACATCATTGGCGCACCTGCAGACGCGGCAAGCAGGAGAGCCTCCCTGACGAACAGGGCTCGACGAGAATCCGCCCCCCGGTCAACCTCTCCTGAACCCACAGCCGGCGCTCACATTTTCTTCGGCCAATTTGCGCCAGCGCAAATCGCCACGACGGCCGACGATCTAGAAGGACGCCACGGTCGATACCGTGACGAACTCAAGAAAGGACTTCCCATGAGACTGCCCCTGATTGCCGCCGCCATCGCTCTTCTCACCGCCGGCACTGCAAGCGCCGAGGAGCATGTGATTCAAATGCTGAACAAGGGCGAGAAAGGTGCAATGGTCTTCCAGCCTGCTTTTACCCGTGCGGTGCCAGGAGACACGGTGAAGTTCGTGCCTACCGACAAATCCCACAACGCCGAAACCATCAAGGGCATGCTGCCGGATGGCGCTGAAGCCTTCAAGGGAAAGCCGAGTGAGGAAATCACCGTGACCCTCACCAAGGAAGGCGTTTATGGCGTCAAGTGCGCACCGCACTACGGAATGGGCATGGTGGCACTGATCGTCGTCGGCAAGCCCGTCAACCTGGCAGCCGCGCAAGCCGTAAAGCAGGTCGGCAAGGCCAACACGGTGTTCGCGGATTTGTTCAGCGAAGCGAGCAAAGCCGCCTCCAACTGACCTGCTCTCTTACAAGGACTCTCCGGTTCGTGATCTCCGGAGGAAACGGCCGGATGGACCACGGAGAGGTCCAGTCCGGCCGATCTCGTTATGCTGAAGATTTCGCCCCGGCCTCCACGACAATCATTCCTGTCTCCTCCAGCCCTTGGATGAATGAAATCAGATTTGCGCTAGCGCAAAGACGTTCGCAACAAGAGGACTAAGATCTGACCAGAAATCGGTTCAGGCACAGGAGATGGAAATGCTTACGAGACGTGAAGCGTTATTGGGTTCGGTTTTCACCGCTGCCGCCGTCGCAGCGATTACAGCCATGCCGGCTGCTGCGGCAAGCGCAGAGGAGGTGGCCGGACTGCCCCGTGAAAAGGTCACGCTGGTCGCACCGCCTTTCGTCCACGCTCACGAGCAGGTTGCCAAAAGCGGTCCGAAAGTCGTCGAATTCACCATGACAATCGAGGAAAAGCCGATCGTCATCGATGCCGACGGCACGCAACTCAACGCCATGACCTACAACGGTTCGATCCCGGGCCCTCTGATGGTCGTTCACCAGGGTGACTATCTCGAACTCACCCTGATCAACCCCGATGCCAACACGCTTGCCCACAACATCGACTTCCACGCCGCGACCGGCGCTCTCGGCGGCGGTGCGCTGACGCTGATCAATCCGGGCGAGCAGACAACGCTTCGCTTCAAGGCAACACGGTCCGGCACGTTCGTCTATCATTGCGCCCCTGGCGGTCCCATGATCCCGTGGCATGTCGTATCGGGCATGAGCGGCACGGTGATGGTGCTGCCGCGCGACGGGCTCAAGGACGAGAAGGGCAAGCCGATCGACTACGACCGCATCTACTATATCGGAGAGAACGACTTCTACATTCCCCGCGACGAGAGCGGAAAGTTCAAGAAATACGAGTCCGCCGGCGACAACTATGACGACACGGTCAAGGTCATGCGTGGGTTGATCCCCACCCATGTCGTGTTCAACGGCAAGGCGGGATCGCTGACCGGCGAGAATGCCATGAAAGCCAAGGTCGGTGAGACGGTCCTGATCGTCCACTCCCAGGCCAACCGCGATACCCGCCCTCACCTCATCGGCGGCCATGGCGACTATGTCTGGGAACAGGGCAAGTTCGCGAATCCGCCGGCGAAAGATCTCGAAACCTGGTTCATCCGCGGTGGATCGGCCGGCTCGGCGCTCTACACATTCCGGCAGCCGGGCGTCTATGCCTACGTGAACCACAATCTGATCGAAGCCGTGGAACTCGGTGCGACGGCGCATTTCACTGTCGACGGGACCTGGGACGACGACCTGATGACCCAGGTCGAGGCAGCGAAGCCGATTTCGTCCTAATCGATACGTTCATGAAGCCGATTTCGTCCTAATCGATACGTTCATTCTGAAGGTCGACACGACCCTGCATCCATCCTGCAGGGTCGTGTTCACAGCCGGACGAAAACCATGCCGCTTAAACCAATCGTCGCGTGTGGGGCCGCCGCAGCCGTGTTGGCTATCGGCATGGCCAACTGGCTTCTTGCGGAGCGCCCACACGAAATTGTCGTTGCCGAGTTTGTGACGCTGCCGGCGGGCTCGTTCGAACATCCGCGGCCAGGCGAGTTCCTGAGGGGCAACCGACCGGTAATGGCGCCCAGGATTGTGGTGAAGCTCGGCGTTCCCCTTGAAATCATGAAGTATCAGGTAAGCGCGCTCGAATATGGGCGTTGCGTGGCGGCTGGCGCATGCAGACCGGCCGATAAGAGCAGCAATGGCAATGTTCCGGTCACCGGTATCAGTCACATCGATGCCGAGGCGTACGCGAACTGGCTTTCGAGCCGGACAGGCGCTTCATGGCGACTGCCAACGGATCAGGAGTGGGCTTATGCGGCCGGCGAGCGTTTCCGCAGCGATATCGAAGTTGGCGACAGCGACCCCAACAATCCCGCCCAACGCTGGCTGGTCCAATATCGAACCGAGGCCTCGCTCGGTCAAAAAGCCGATCCGGATCCCAGAACTCGCGGAGCCTTTGGCACAAATTCAAAAGGCGTGGCCGATATCGCCGGCAATGTCTGGGAGTGGACATCGACATGCTACGTTCATGCAACGATGAGCACCGACGGCAGGCAGATTTCAAGTTCGATCGACAATTGCGGCGTTCATGTCGTGGAAGGGTTCCACCGCACCTACATGTCGAACTTCATCCGCGACGGCAAGAGCGGCGGCTGCGCGGTCGGCACGCCACCCGACAATCTGGGGTTCCGTCTCGTCCGCGAGCGCCTCAACTTCGTCCAGGCGACCCTTCGGCGATTTGGAATTTCCTGAGCGAGAAATCAAGCATGACAGTGAAATCATCCTTGGCCGCACAAGCCTGGCCAAAAGCAGAACGAGGCCTGGACAATCCAGGGATCAATCGAGCCTCGATCAGGCATCTCGTGCGCGAATTTTATGCCACGATCCGACAGAACGATCGCCTTGGGCCAATCTTCGCGCGTGAGATCCCTGGCGATTGGGAGCCGCATCTTGAGAAAATGACCGACTTCTGGCGCTCCATCATCCTGCGGACTGGCGATTATCACGGGCGGCCAGTGCCCGCCCACCTGAAACTAACCGACGTTACTGAAGCGGACTTCGACATCTGGATGGACGTCTTCCGCAAGACCGTGGCCGGCCTTTTTGCACCCGACACCGCGATGGTGTTTGTCGACCGGGCCGAACGGATAGCGACAAGCCTGAAACTGGCGATGTTTTTTCGCCTTGATCGGGCGCAAACTCCTGCTGGCGCCGCGCCTGATCCGGCAGTGCCGCCTGAGGTGCAACGATGACAATCTTGTGCCGTTCGCTGCCTGGATTTGCGGCTATCTTGGTGCCTGCCGCCGCGATGTTTGCCATCCTTGGCATGCTTGCCAGGCATCACATGGCTAGGCGCGCCGGCACCCAAATCCGCCCTTCCCACAGCTCTCCACTGGCAACCCCGCCGGCGAGCCTCAAAGTCCGAGCTCAAACGGCCAGGGAATGTCGGGCTGTTCCGGTCTGCAAATAATTATCGAATTTGGCCGCAACCGTCCTTACGAGCGCACGGCTTTCAGCTGGCACCACGAAATGGTCATTCCGCAGTTCAATCAGTCGTCCGGAGCCGTTCGTGGCGAGACGGCTGGCCTGAAGGAGTAGTTTCTGCCCTCTCTCGCCGAAGAGCTCCACCAGTTCGATTGCCGAGAACGAGAAGTCGCACATCAGACGCTCGATGACCCATCCCCTCGCCCGGTCGTCGAGGCTGAGCTCAATTCCTCGGGCCGTGGCCAATCGTCCTGCAGCCACCGCCTTCTCATATTCGCCGGTGGCAACGATGTTTTGCGCGTAACCTTGCCTGTATCGGCTGATCGAGGAAGGCCCGAACCCGATGAGGGTGTCACATTGATCCTCGGTATAGCCCTGGAAATTGCGATGCAATCTGCCCGCCATGGCGGCGATCGCCAGCGAATCGCCAGGCTTGGCGAAATGATCCAGCCCAATCGGCTCATAGCCGGCCGCTTCGATCATCTGTGCCGCAAGACGCGATTGCGCGAGGCGTTGCATCGAATCCGGCAGCCAGGCTTCGTCGATCATCGTCTGGTGTTTCTTGAACCACGGCACATGAGCGTAGCCGAAGAGCGCCATCCTGTCCGGCACCAGTGTCAGCGCCTGCTCGACCGTCATGGCGATGCTTTCGAGCGTCTGATGTGGCAGGCCGTAGAGCAGATCGAGATTGACGGATTTCACGCCGCGTGCGCGAACACCATCCACGACCTGTTTTGTCAGCTCGAAACTCTGCTCGCGATTGATCGCCTTCTGAACTTTGGGATCGAAGTCCTGAACGCCAAGGCTCGCCCTCGTCATGCCGATTGCCGCAAGGGCTTCCAGGCGCGCCTCATCCATGTCATTGGGCTCGATCTCGATACTCACGCTGGCATCGTCAAGCAGATCGAACTCGGCGCGCAGGCGCCTCCCGAGTGCCACGATGTCACTGGGCGTCAGCATCGTTGGTGAGCCGCCTCCGAAATGGAGGGCGCGAATGCGCCCTTTGCCACGCACAATGCCTGCCACTGTCTCGATTTCGGCATGAAGAGAGCGCAAGAAAGACGCCACGGGCGCATAGTGACGGGTCTGCTTGGTGTGACAGGCACAGAACCAGCATAGCTTGTCGCAGTAAGGTACATGCAGATAGAGCGAAATCTCGCTGCTCGGCTCAATTGCTTCCAGCCAGCCGCGAACGGTTTGCGCGTCAATGCCCGAATGGAAATGCGGGGCCGTCGGATAGCTCGTGTAGCGGGGGACGCTCTCGCCCAATTTGGCGGACAAATCCGGTCGAATGTCGCTGTTGGACGGCCTTTGCATCCCTGCGAGTTAGACTGATCCAGACCACGATTCCTTGATTTCAATCAATGTGCCGGCGCTGCGGAGACGGCAACCATGGCCCGAAGTGATGCTGTCCGCCGGCATCCGGATTCATGGGTGATGCAATGGCCGAGCGACTGGACATCCACAATTCCGACATTCCGGTCTTGTGCCAATCCTGCGAGGCGCGACATCACGGCGTCTGCGGTGCACTGGACGTCGATCAACTGACGGGACTGGCCAAGACCTCCGTCAAGCACAGTGTCGAGGCAGGTGAAGAACTGATCGGGGATGCCGAAACGGTTGAAAGCTATTCGAACGTTCTCGCGGGCGTGGTCAAACTCACCAAGAGCCTCTCTGACGGTCGCCAACAGATCGTCGGCCTTCAATTCGCGCCCGACTTTCTGGGGCGGCCGTTCAAGCATGAAAGTGCAATCAACGCCGAGGCGGCGACCAGCGTTTCGCTTTGCTCATTCCCAAAGGCCGCCATCGATCGAATGATAAAGGCGTCGCCCGAGCTTGAGCATCGCCTGCTCCAGCAAGCCTTGAAGGAACTTGACCAGGCACGTGACTGGATGATGACACTCGGACGTAAAACCGCCTCCGAAAAAGTCGCCAGTTTTCTTCTGATGATCGCAGCGAACATCGATCCGGCAAACGGCCAGGACTCTGTATCGACAGTCTTCGATCTCCCGCTGACGCGAACCGATATCGCCGACTTTCTCGGCCTGACGATCGAGACGGTCAGCCGTCAGCTGACCAGATTGCGGGCGGACGGGGTGATCAGAATTGAAAACAATAGACGTGTCGTCGTTGACAATATGAGCCGGCTGGAGCGACGCTCAGGCTCCTAGGCAATTCCAGGAACGTCCGCAGCGGCTTTCCGTCCGGAATTACGTAGAAACAAAGATTTGGAGCGTTCCGTGAAACGCTCTAGTCAAGTTGCCTCGCCGGGATCATGGGCAGCACGTGCTCTCTTTCGAAAGCCACGTGCCGGCGCATGTTGTCGAAGAATCCACGCAGCATGAACCCCAAAGCCTCGGGGTTGGCAATAGCGCCGCCGTGCCCGATGGCAAGCAAGGTGTCGGTCAAGTCCTGGGCCGAGCATTCGTCCTCGACGTGCTCTGCCTTGAGCCGACGGACGGAGGCGGCACGAGATGCGTCTTGACCGCTGTCGCGCGCGAACGCGGGAAAGATATATTCCTCTTCGTAGGCGTGGCTTGTACGCAACAACGGCACGAGTTCGTTTGCGACAAGGAGGCATTTCAAACGGTCCACCTTCGCCGGCAATCCGTCGGCGATGGCTTCCAGCTCGTCACATAGTCGCAGCTTTTGATCATGCCAGCGACAGACGTCCAGGCACGGCACCCGACCTCCCTGCAGACAGGCCGTGACCACCGGACAGGCTTCCGGCGTATCGCATCTTACGACGACTGAGGACTTGCCGCTGGCCATCAGGGACCTCCACGCGTGAAATCAATGCGCAAGATTGTCGAAGTGGCGAAGCGCGGACTTTGACATGGATCAAGGCGCCAGCCGGCCGCTCGCGGAATTGATGCGGCATCGGATGCACAGCCGCGCATCGACGTCGCGCTCGGGGACATATCATGAGATTTGGGATAGAAATCTTTGCTTTGGGCCTATTCGCTTTTGCCGCGCTTGTGGCCGCGGGCTTCGGCGTGGACGAGCCTTTCCGGCAACACATGTGGATCCTGTTCGTCGTGCTGCTTGGTTTTACCGCCATCCTTCTCCGCAACACGAGTTTCGCGCCGGCTGCCCCTATCGATCCCTCGGCCTACATGGATGGCCCCATCCGCTATGGTGCCATAGCGACCATGTTCTGGGGCGTCGTCGGCATGCTGGTCGGCGTCGTCATCGCGCTGGAACTGGCTTATCCGCAGCTCAATATCCAGCCATGGTTCAATTTCGGTCGGCTAAGGCCGGTGCACACGTCGGGCGTTGTCTTTGCATTCGCCGGCAATGCGCTGCTGTGTACATCATTTTATGTTGTTCAGCGGACCTGCCGCGCACGCCTGTTCGGCGGCAATCTCGCCTGGTTCGTGTTCTGGGGTTACCAGCTCTTCATCGTGATGGCGGCGACGGGCTATCTGATCGGCATCACCGAAGCTCGCGAATATGCCGAGCCTGAATGGTATGTCGACATCTGGCTGACCATCGTCTGGGTCGCCTATCTCATCCTCTTCCTCGGCACGATCCTGAAGCGCAAGGAGCCACATATCTACGTTGCCAACTGGTTCTACCTGTCCTTCATCGTGACGATCGCGATGCTGCATGTGGTCAACAACCTGTCGATGCCGGCCTCCTTCCTGGGTTCCAAGAGCTACTCGGCATTCTCCGGGGTACAGGATGCCTTGACGCAATGGTGGTACGGCCACAACGCGGTCGGTTTCTTCCTCACCGCGGGCTTCCTTGGCATGATGTATTACTTCGTGCCGAAGCAGGCCAACAGGCCGGTCTATTCCTACCGCCTGTCGATCATCCACTTCTGGGCGCTGATCTTCCTTTATATCTGGGCGGGTCCGCATCACCTGCATTACACCGCCCTGCCCGACTGGGCGCAGACGCTCGGCATGGTGTTCTCGATCATGCTCTGGATGCCGTCCTGGGGCGGCATGATCAACGGCCTGATGACGCTGTCGGGCGCTTGGGACAAGATCCGCACGGATCCGATCATCCGCATGATGGTCGCTGCCATCGCCTTCTACGGCATGTCGACCTTCGAAGGTCCGATGATGTCCATCAAGACGGTGAATTCATTGTCGCACTATACCGACTGGACAATCGGCCACGTTCACTCGGGTGCGCTCGGCTGGGTCGGCCTGATCTCGTTCGGCGCTCTCTACTACATGGTTCCGAAGCTTTGGAACCGCGAACGTCTCTATTCGCTCCGCCTGGTGACGTGGCACTTCTGGCTCGCGACGCTTGGCATCGTGGTCTACGCGGCGGTGATGTGGGTCTCCGGCATCATGCAGGGCCTGATGTGGCGCGAATACGACGAACAGGGCTTCCTGGTCTATTCCTTCGCCGAGTCCGTGGCCGCCATGCACCCCTACTACGTGATGCGTGCCATCGGCGGGGCGATGTATCTCTCTGGTGCCCTCATCATGGCCTGGAACATCGCCATGACGATCCTCGGTCACCAGCGCGAAGAGGCACCCATGCCGGGCTCGGTCCCCGCCCTTCAGCCTGCGCAGTAAGGAGCGATTCCAATGAGCTTGATGGACAGACACTCGGTCATCGAAAAGAACGCGACGCTTCTTCTCGTCGGCTCCCTGCTGGTGGTGACGATAGGCGGCATCGTCGAGATCGCACCGCTCTTCTATCTCGACAACACGATCGAGAAGGTCGAAGGCATGCGGCCGTATTCGCCGCTCGAGCTCGCCGGGCGCAACATATACGTGCGAGAGGGCTGTTATCTCTGCCACAGCCAGATGATCAGGCCCTTCCGCGACGAGGTCGAGCGCTATGGCCATTACAGCCTCGCGGCGGAGTCGATGTACGATCACCCCTTTCAGTGGGGATCCAAGCGTACCGGCCCCGATCTGGCGCGTGTCGGCGACCGCTATTCCAACGAATGGCACGCCCAGCACCTGACCAATCCACAGTCGGTGGTGCCTGAATCGGTCATGCCGAGCTATGGCTTTCTGAAAGACACGCCACTGGACCTGAAAAACTTCTCGACGCATCTCGTCGCGAACGCTCGTGTTGGTGTTCCCTATACGCCCGACATGACCGCCAACGCCGATGCCGACCTGAAAGCGCAGGCGGACCCCGCTGCCGACACGACCGCACTTCTGAAACGCTATCCCAAGGCCAAGGTCGGGGATTTCGACGGCAATCCAAGCCAGGTAAGCGAGATGGACGCGCTTGTCGCCTATCTGCAGGTCCTCGGGACTTTGGTCGACTTCAAGAACTACGACGAATCTGCCGGATACCGCTGAGGAAAACGCCATGGATTACAATGCGATGCGGCAATTCGCCGACAGTTGGGTGCTACTTCTCATGGCCCTGTTCTTTGTCGGGGCGATCGTTTTCGCTCTCCGACCAGGAGGCAAGAGCCAAGCCGACGAAGCAGCCCAAATCCCTCTTAAGGACGACTGACCATGAGCGACCAGCACATCGACGAGGTGTCGGGCGTCTCCACGACTGGCCATGAATGGGATGGCATCAGGGAACTCAACAATCCGCTCCCGCGGTGGTGGGTCATTACCTTCTACATCACCATCCTCTGGGCAATCGGCTATACGGTCGCCTATCCTGCCTGGCCGATGCTGACATCCGCGACCAAAGGCGTGCTTGGCTATTCCAGCCGTAGCGAGGTCAAGAACGAGCTCGCGGCCGCCGATGCCGCCAAGGACAAATATGTGGCGTCGGTGCAGTCCAAATCCGTCTCCGAAATACTCGCCGACGATTCATTGCGGGAGTTCGCCGTCGCCGCCGGCGGAGCCGCGTTCAAGGTCAATTGCACTCAGTGTCATGGTTCCGGCGCGACGGGGTCGAAAGGCTTTCCCAATCTCAACGACGATGATTGGCTTTGGGGCGGCAAGCCGGATCAGATCCAGCAGACAATTACGCACGGAATTCGCTTTTCACCCGACTCCGACACACGGGTTTCGGAGATGCCGGCCTTCGCGGAGGTCCTGTCCGCGGAGGAGATCGCGCAGGTCAGCACCTTCGTCGTCAGCCTGTCGGGCACCGTCGACAACGCCGCCCTGATCGCTCCGGGCGCCAAGGTGTTCGCGGATAATTGCGCCGCCTGCCACGGCGACAACGCAAAAGGCAACCGCGAGGTCGGTGCACCCAATCTGACCGACGCGATCTGGCTGTACGGTTCGGGTGAAGCTGCGATCGCGGCACAGATACGAGCGCCCAGGAATGGTGTGATGCCTGCATGGGGTGCGCGTCTGGGCGAGACCAAGGTCAAGGAACTCGCTGTTTACATCCATTCGCTTGGCGGTGGGGAATAGGAAGCGAGGGACCTATTCCCTGCCCTCTGCCGCCAAAGCGACGAGGCCCGGCTATGCCGGGCCTCGACTGTTTCGTGGACTGATGGCGGATTGACTTGCATCAACGCGGCCTGGACCGCCATACGGCAAACCTGTCCAACGCGAGATCATCGGCTACGCGTTTGGAGATACCTGTGCTGGATCAAACACAGATAGAACGGCTTGAAGCAGAGCCGGTCAATTCCGCCAAGATGCGGCAGCCGCTTTATGCGGCGCGCAAAAAGATCTTTCCCAAGCGTGCTTCTGGTCGGTTTCGCCAGTTCAAATGGCTGGTGATGGCCATCACCCTTGGCATCTACTACCTGACACCGTGGCTGCGGTGGGACCGCGGCCCATTCGCACCAGACCAGGCGGTGCTTGTGGATCTCGCAAATCGGCGTTTCTACTTCTTCTTCATCGAGATCTGGCCACAGGAATTCTACTACGTCGCTGGCCTCCTCGTTATGGCCGGGGTCGGCCTCTTCCTGCTGACGTCGACGGTCGGGCGCGCCTGGTGCGGCTACGCTTGCCCGCAGACCGTCTGGGTCGATCTGTTTCTTGTCGTCGAACGGGCGATCGAGGGTGATCGCAATGCGCGCATGAAGCTGGACGCCGGACCCTGGACAATTCGCAAGCTCGGCCTTCGTACGGCCAAACATCTCATCTGGCTGGTTATCGCCATCGCGACAGGCGGAGCATGGATCTTCTATTTCGCTGATGCGCCGACGCTGCTTGGAGAGGTCACCACGGGCGCTGCAGCACCTGTCGCCTACATCACGATCGGTGTGCTGACAGCGACGACCTACACCTTCGGCGGACTGATGCGCGAACAGGTCTGCACATACATGTGCCCATGGCCGCGGATTCAGGCAGCCATGCTTGACGAGAGTTCGCTGACCGTCACCTACAATGACTGGCGCGGCGAGCCGCGCTCGCGACACCCCAAGAAAGCCCAGGCGGCAGGCCTTGCAACAGGGGATTGCGTCGATTGCAACGCCTGCGTCGCCGTCTGCCCGATGGGCATCGACATCCGCGACGGCCAGCAGCTCGAATGCATTACTTGCGCTCTGTGCATCGACGCCTGCGACGGGGTCATGGACAAGCTCGGCAGAGAGCGCGGACTGATCTCCTATGCAACGCTCACCGACTACAATGCCAATATGGCGCTGGCCACCGCTCAGGGGACGTTGCCCATTAGGCCTTCGTTGATCAGGACCGGTGACGGAGAATTTTCCGACAAGGTTGCCCACTTCCACCTGAGGAAGATCTTTCGGTCACGCACCTTCGCTTACATGGGCCTATGGTCCATGCTCGGCCTGGCATTGCTCTACTCGCTGCTGACACGCGACCGGCTTGAAGTGAACGTGCTCCACGACCGCAACCCGCAATTTGTCAGTCTGTCGGATGGCGCCATTCGCAATGGCTACACCGTCAAGCTTCTCAACATGATCCCGGAGCCAAGGACAATTGTCGTCAGGCTGGAAGGGCTCGAAGGCGCGGAAATGAGCCTCGTTGGCAGCGAGCTTCCCGCAGGGCGCTCCTTTGCGATCCCCGTCGAACCCGACCGTTTGAAGACGCTGAAGATTTTCGTGCGCCTTCCAGTCACTCGGATCCAGGGTGCAACGCAGACCTTCAGGTTCATCGCCCAGGACAAGGCATCGTTCGAGTCGAACCAATACACCGCCACCTTCAACGCGCCGGAGAGCAGCAAATGAGTGTCGCGACACGGAGGCCTCGCGAATTCACCGGTCGGCGCATGTTGGCCGTCTTCATCGCTTTTTTCGGTGTCGTCATAGGAGTCAACGTCTTGATGGCGACCCTTGCAAACACCACTTGGACCGGCCTCGTCGTCGAAGACACGTATGTTGCCAGTCAGCAATTCAACAAGAAGGCCGAGCAAGGCCGCGCCCAGGCAGCGCTCGGCTGGAGAAGTCAGTTGGTGATCTCCGGCGGAGACATCCGCTACAGCCTGGCGGATGGCTCCGGCAAGCCGGTCGCATTGCACGGCGTCAAGGTGATGTTTCGCCACCCGGCATACGAGAAAGAAGACAAGCTGGTCATTCTGGCTTCGGGTGTTGGACAGGAATTCGCCGCGCGCCATCAGCCAAAGGACGGGGTCTGGATCGTGGAAGTTGATGCCGACGCGGGACTCTCCGAGCCGTATCGCGAGGTTCGGCGGCTCATTATCGCCCACGGAGAGATCCAATGAGTTGTTGCGCACCCGGCGTTGAGTCCGCGCTGGATCTGAGCGGCTCGACCGCAAATCTACCGTCGAGCCAGGAAATCAACCTGGCAAGCCGGCCGCTTGGCGAGGGTATCATCCAAACCGACCTTTCCGTGCCCGCAGTCCATTGCGGCGCCTGCATCCAGGCTATCGAGACGGCGCTCGCCGGCCTCGAGCGGGTCGAAGGCGCGCGCGTAAACCTGTCGACCAAACGCGTCTCGGTGCGCTGGCGTGATGGCGCAGTGCCGCCATTCGTGGCTACACTTGGCAGGCTTGGCTATGACGCGCACCTTTGCGATCCGGCAGCCGACCAAAGGGACGAGACGTTGTCGGAATTGATTCGCGCCGTGGCCGTAGCAGGCTTTGCCGCTGGCAACATCATGCTCCTTTCCGTCTCGGTCTGGTCTGGAGCGCAGGGCGCGACGCGTGACCTGTTCCATTGGGTATCGGCGCTTATTGCCATTCCCGCGCTTGCGTTCGCCGGCGGCATCTTCTTTCGCTCGGCCTGGACTGCTTTGCGGCATGGTCGCATGAACATGGATGTCCCGATCGCAGTGGGCGTCTCTCTGGCCTATGCAATGAGCCTTTACGAGACGATCAACCATGGCGATTACGCGTATTTCGATGCCTCGGTATCGCTTCTCTTTTTCCTGCTGATCGGCAGAACGCTCGACTATGTGATGCGCGAACGCGCGAGAACCGCTGTGAAGGGCTTGTCGCGGCTTGCCGCCCGCGGCGCGATGGCCGTGCGCGGCGATGGTTCGCGCGACTATCTGCCTGTCGACGAAATTGAACCTGGAATGCACGTGCTTGTGGCTGCGGGCGAAAGGGTTCCGGTGGACGGACGAATTGTCAAAGGGACATCGGATCTCGATTGTTCCCTAGTCTCCGGCGAGAGCACGCCGCGAAACGCATCCATCGGACAGACCGTCCAAGCCGGCGTCCTCAACCTAACCGGGCCGCTGACGATCGAATGTACAGCTGCGGCGAAGGACTCATTTCTGGCCGAGATGGTTCGGCTGATGGAGGCCGCCGAGGGCGGACGTGCGAAGTACCGCCGCATCGCCGATCGGGTCTCGGCGCTCTATGCCCCGGTGGTTCACCTCACCGCCTTTGCGACATTCCTCGGATGGATGGCCGCCACCGGCGACTGGCATAGGTCCATTACCATTGCGATCGCCGTCCTGATCATCACCTGTCCCTGCGCGTTGGGCCTCGCAGTGCCGATTGTGCAGGTGGTCGCCGCACGGCGCTTGTTCGAAAGCGGCATCATGGTCAAGGACGGTTCAGCGATGGAGCGTCTGGCAACAGTCGATATCGCGGCGTTCGACAAGACAGGCACGCTCACCCTCGGACAGCCCCGTCTCGTCAATGCGTCGTCGATCGACCCGGCCATGCTGGCGATCGCGGCCAACATGGCCTCGAACTCTCGCCATCCTTTCTCAAGAGCGATCGCCGGTTTTGCCGGTCGCGGGGGGCAAATGAAATTCGACGACGTCACTGAATATCCGGGTTTTGGCATTGAGGCGGTAGCGGCCGGAAGCACCTGGCGGTTGGGCCGGCGCGGCTGGGCAGGGTGGAAAGCCAGAACCGGGGGTGAAGGCAAGCATGGCCTCGGCGGAACGGTCTTGGCGAAGAACGGCATGACCGTGGCGAGCTTCGAATTCGAGGATGCGCTGCGTTCCGACGCCCGGACAGCTTTGATCCAGTTGGAAGACGCTGGAGTTTCAGTCGAAATGTTGTCCGGCGACACGGCGCGTGCCTGTGGCCAAGTCGCGCAGACACTGGCTATCGGCAACTTCGTTCCGTGCCTCTTGCCGTCCGGAAAGGTCGAACGCGTGGAAGACCTCGCCAGAGCCGGGCACAGGGTTCTGATGGTCGGCGACGGCCTGAACGACACGCCGGCGCTCAGCGCGGCGCACGTCTCCATCGCTCCAGCCACGGCGGCCGACATCGGCCGCAGCGCCGCGGACTTTGTGTTCCTTCGCGAAAGCCTCCTGGCAATTCCCTTCGCGCTGGAAGTCTCGCGAAGAGCGGACCGGCTCATTCGCCAGAATGTCGCCCTGGCCATCATCTACAATGCGATCGCAGTGCCAGTCGCGATCTTGGGCCACGTCACGCCGCTGATCGCGGCCGCCGCGATGTCGATTTCCTCGCTGTTGGTCATTGCAAACGCGTTGCGCCTGCATGAATCCGTCCTGCGCAAGCCGGTGCGCCCGTCTTCCGACACGCTCGGTTCCAAAGCCCAATCCTCGGCCGCTCTGTCATGATAACGCTCGTCTACTTGATTCCGGTCGCTCTCTTTCTTGGCACACTCGGCCTTGTCGGTTTCCTTTGGGCCTTGAAGAGTGGTCAATATGAGGACCTTGACGGCGCTGCGGAACGCATCCTGACGGATCAGGAAGACAAACCTGAGCGGTAACTTGTGAGAAGACGAGGGCGCGAGCACAGTATGGGCCGCCATCGTCTTGACCGAGAACAACGAGCCTTGCGTTTCAGGTGCTTGCGTCATGCTCCATGGCGAGCGTCGACGCCTCGCTCACGCGTGTGTCGCCGGCGCTGGATTTCCTGTCCAAAGAACCATCCTTTGGTGGCTTCGGATGCCCCCAGATACGTTGCCGTGATTGCGAGAAGGCCGGAAAGGACGGTCAACGGCAACGGGACGAACCCAAATGCGGCTGACAACGGCACATAGGGAATGACGACAGCCGCAAAGCCGACCGCCACGGTCAGCCTGGCCAGCGCCTTGCCGGGGCGGCTTGCCCAGAATGGTTTGTGCGTGCGCACGATCAGCACGATCGCCAGTTGGGTCATTAGCGACTCGACGAACCACGCCGTCCGGAATGCGTCGGGGGCGGCGTGAATGACGAGCAACAGAAAGGCAAAAGTCGCGAAATCGAACATGGAGCTCAGCAAACCAAAGCTGATCATGAAGCGCCTGATGATGTGGATGTCCCATCGGCGCGGCCGGCTGGTCTGCTCCGCATCGACATTGTCCGCGGCGATTGCCAGCGATGGAATGCTGGAGAGCAGATTGTTGAGCAGGATCTGCGTCGCCAGCATCGGCAGGAATGGCAGAAACAAAGATGCGACCGCCATGCTGATCATGTTGCCGAAATTGGCGCTGGTGGTGATCGAGATATATTTCATCGTGTTGCCGAACGTCTTGCGCCCATCGTCGACTCCGCGCACGACGACGCCCAGATCTTGCTTCAGAAGGATGATGTCGGCGGCCTCCCTAGCGACGTCGACGGCCGTGTGCACCGAAATGCCGATGTCGGCCTCGTGGAGGGCCGGCGCGTCATTGATGCCGTCTCCCATGTAGCCGACGACGTGTCCGTGGCTTCTGAAGGCTTCGACGATGCGTTCCTTCTGGTTGGGATCGATTTCGACAAAGAGGTCCGTGTTTTTTGCACGCCCGAAGAGTGCGCCCTTGGTGAGCTTTGCCAGATCCTCGCCTGTCATGATGCGATCCGAGCGCAGCCCCACCGCGTCGGCAAGGTGTGCTGCGACGTAGCGATTGTCCCCGGAGATGACCTTCACCGCGATACCGCGATGACCGAGTGCCGCCAGCGTTTCGCGCACCCCAGCCTTGGGCGGATCAAGGAAGAGCAGGAAACCCACGAAGGCGAGTGCAACCTCGTCGTATCTGGTGCAATGTGCCCGCTTTTCGTGCTCACGAACAGCCACGCCGAGCACACGGTAGCCATCGGCGCTCCAACCGCGGAACTTCGCCTCGATTGCATCGCGCTGCTCGGGACCAAGCAGTTCCGACCCCTTCGCGGTACGAACCGAGCTGCAGGCCTCAAGCACATTCTGAACCGCGCCCTTGCAGATCAGAAGCTCGTCAGCTCCTTTGCCGCGCACGATGACCGACAGCCTCTTGCGAATGAAATCATACGGAATTTCATCGACTTTGATGAAGGCTTCCTGATTGGAGCCGCCACCTTGTGCTGCTGCTATCGCTTCATCCAATGGGTTTTTCAGCCCGGTCTGCAGGCACGCATTGAGACGCGCCCAAAGCAGGATGTCGGCCGACGGTTTGCCATCGACGTCAACCCATCCGTCAAGATGGATAACCCCTTCCGTCAAGGTTCCGGTCTTGTCGGTGCAATGCTGCCCAGGTTTTCGATCGCGTCGAGACGCCGCACGATGACCCCATTTGCCGCCATGGCGCGCGCGCCTTTGGCCAGCGTCACACTGATGATGGCCGGGAGCAGTTCCGGCGTGAGGCCGACCGCCAGAGCCAGGGAAAACAGCAGGGACTCGATCAAGGGCCGTTGCAGCAGCAGATTGGCAAAGAAAACAATGATGACGATTGCCAGCATTATCTCGGTCATCAGGTAGCCGAACCGCCTGATCCCCTTGGCAAACTCTGTTTCAGGAATATTCCGTTCCAGAGCCGCGGCGATGGAGGCGAACTCGGTTCGGCTTCCGGTATTTACGGCCAGCATGGTGGCGGTCCCGCTGCGCACCGACGTGCCTGTGAACACCGCGTTTGAGCGCTGGGCAATGGGAGCATCCGGCGCCGATCGCCCCGGTGCCTTCACGGCCGGAAATGTCTCGCCGGTGAGCACGGCCTCGCTGACATTGAAATCACAGGTCTCGAGGAGGACACCATCCGCTGGAATCAGATTCCCGGCCGAGAGCCGCACTATGTCGCCCGGTACGATCCCCTCGGCATCGACGGAGCGCTCGGCATTGTCGCGCAAGACGGCCGCCTTGCGCGAAATGCGCTGTTTCAGTGCTTGCGTCGCCCGCGAGGCGCCGTATTCCTGCGTGAAGCTCAGCGCGCAGCTCGCCAACACGATCACGCCGATGATCGCGGCCTCCTGGCCATCTCCAACGAACGCCGAAACGACGGCGGCAAAGATGAGGATGAGAACGAGCGGGCTGCGAAATTGCCGGCCGAACAGGCTCAGCGCCGAAGAGCTGATTTGCGATGTCGGACTGTTCCGGCCGATTTTGGCGAGCCGCGCTTCGACTTCGGCGCTCGCTAGCCCCGTCGCCGACGCTTGCAGACGCTGCAACAGCTCGCTGCTCTCGATCGACCAGTAGGCGCCTTGCGGACTTACGATGCCTATCGAAGCGGGGGCGGACAGCATGTTACCTTTCCTTTGCTGCCGGCCAATCCAGATCGCTGGGTTGGCCGGCAGCAGGCTGCGTGCATGACGAGAGAACATCAGTAGGAAAGGAGACGGTTGATGCCGCTGTCTTCGAGCAATGTCCGCGTGACGCCGCCAAAGGCCCATTCTCGCAGCCGGCTATGACCGTATGCGCCCGAAACTATCAGATCGGCGTGGATCGATCGTGCGAATTCCAGCAGTTGCTCGCCATCCCCCTCGCCCGCGATGAGTTGAGAGCGTGCCTTGACGCCGTGAACGCTGAGGAAGGCGATGACATCGTCCAGGCTGTTGCGGATACTGCCGTCATGATCCGTATCCATGTTCGCGACGACCACGTCATCCGCCTTCGCCATCATGGGCAATGCATCCGAAACCGCCCGCCGGGCTTCCCTCGTGTCCTTCCAGGCGAGGAGCACGGCCTTTATCGGCACGACTTCGACATTGTTCGCGCAGACAAGGACGGGCCGGCCGGCACCAAGTGCAAGGCTGCCGAAATCCACGGCCCGATACACATTGCCCTTCTGCTCGCTTCCGACGATGAGCAGATCGGCGGCGCGGGCCGAGACCGTGAGGAAACGCGTCGGGCTGCAGACCGCTTGGCCCCATTCGCTGTTGATCGACGCTGGAACCAGTCTCGCGAACGCGGACTTGAGTTCGCCCAGTCGCCTTTCGATTTCCTCTCGTTGGATCTGCATGATCTCGCCTTCGAAGACCAAACCGTCGCCGGTGGTTACGAGAGGCGGCACATCAGCCGCGGCCAGGCCGATGAGGCGGGCGCCAAATCGATCGGCAAGGTCAACGGCAACCTTCAGGATTGGATCGGGCGCCGTATCCACGGCAAGATTCACGGCGATTGACTTATAGGACATTGTGGCGACCTCGCGAGGGGATTGAGCGCAGCATCCAGTGCATTCATCCGCGCTCGGCGCCTTGATGCGCATCAAACCCGGAATCGGCCTGCGACAGACATTCCGTTGCTGGTTTTGCGTGATTACCAAGCGATTGAATGATAGATCAGCCTCCGAGCTGTTCTGCGCGTCGGGAACTTCATGTGAACACCGAAGGAGTACCAATCTCGTCCGACGGCATGGCAATGCTGAGATCTGCATTGTCACTTGGAGACAGCGAGATCGGCAGGTTGATCATGTCCCATAACTGGTCGAAGTCGCCGATCGGTCCAATCGTGTCATGGTCCCGGACGCTCACAACCACAGTATGCACGATGCTGCCGGCAAAGGTCCCGATCGTACTGTTCTGGGGGCCGGAGTATGTCGCACTGTACAATGACGCCCACATCTCTTCGCTCGGCGAAAAACACCCACGAGCGTACGGCAGGCCCGCGGTGGAAAGCCGCGCGGAGTTGTGGGCGGACCTCGAACCACTGCTTCGCAAGGTCCGCGAAAGCGGAGAAACCGTCGTCGCAAAGGCTCGCCCGTTCCACCTGGAGCGACATGGTTATGGCGAGGAAGCCTATTTCGATATTTCGTATTCGCCGGTCGTCGACGACGATGGCACGATCGGCGGCGTTCTCTGTTTTGTGAATGAGGTCACCGATCGCGTCGGCGCCGATCGGCGGACCCAGGCCGAACTCGAGCAGTTGGCGCTGATGTTCGACCAGGCTCCCGGTTTCATGACGCTGCTGCGCGAGCCAGGTCACATCTTCGAACTGACCAATACAGCCTACCAACGCCTTATCGGGCAACGACAAGTCATCGGCAAATCGGTTCGCGACGCCCTGCCGGAACTGGAGGGGCAAGGCTTCTACGAGCAGCTCGACCAGGTATTTCAGACCGGCGAACCGTTCCGGGGCCGCGGGGTCAAGATCATCTTGCAAAACAAGAATGACGAGGCCGTCGAAGAGCGCATCCTGGATTTCGTTTACCAACCGATCAGGGCCGACAATGGCCGCATCACAGCCATCTTTGTCGAAGGCAATGACGTCAGCGAACTTTCGTTTGCCAATGCCGCCCTGCAGCTTCGCGAAGACCATTTGCGCTCGATCCTGGCAACGGTGCCCGATGCGATGGTCGTCATCGATGAACAAGGCCGCATTCAGTCCTTCAGCACCGCGGCCGAAACATTGTTCGGTTTTCGGGCAAGTGAAGTCATCGGCCAGAACGTCAATATTTTGATGCCGTCTCCCTATCGCGGCGAGCACGACGCCTACCTGCACCGCTACCTCACGACGGGAGAACGCCGGATCATTGGGCTCGGCCGCACCGTCACCGGTATGCGCAAGGATGGCTCCACCTTCCCGATGGAGCTTGCCGTGGGCGAAATGAACCCTGGGACCGGACGGTTCTTTACCGGCTTCTGCCGCGATCTGACGGAGCGTCACCGGGCAGAAGCGAGAATACAGGAACAGCAGATGGAACTGCTCCATATGGCGCGGTTTACCGCGCTTGGAGAGATGGCCTCCACCTTGGCGCACGAGATCAACCAGCCGCTCACCGCCATTACCAATTACCTGAAAGGCAGCCGCAGGCTGCTCGAGAAGAGCACGGAAGAGAACGCCCCGATGCTTCGCGACGCTGTCGAGAAGGCGGCCGAACAAGCTCTTCGGGCCGGTGAAGTCATTCGACACCTTCGCGACTTCGTTGCGAGGGGCGAGAGCGAGCGCCAGGTCGAACGGTTGCCCGCGTTGATCGATGAGGCCTCATCCCTGGCACTCGTGGGCGCGAGGGAAATGGACCTGAAAGTCTCTTTCAAACTTGATCCTGCAGCCGAACTCGTGCTGACCGATCGCATCCAGATCCAGCAGGTCCTGCTGAACCTGATGCGCAACGCGGTGGAGGCCATGCAAAGCACGCCGCGGCGCGAGTTGCACGTTACGACCGTCGCACGAGCGGACGGCATGGCGGAGGTCAGTGTGATCGATACGGGGAGCGGACTTTCGCCGGAGGTTTCCGCCCAACTTTTCCAGCCATTTGTAACGACCAAGAAGCAGGGTATGGGTGTCGGGCTGTCCATTTGCCGCACCATCGTGGAGTCGCACGGTGGGCACATCTGGGCCGAGCCTATGCCCGACGGGGGAACAGCCTTTCGATTCACCTTGCGCATCATCGAAAAAGAAGAGGTCGCCAGTGGCCGCCATTGATCTCGTGCATGTTGTTGACGACGATGTGGATGTTCGCAAGTCGCTCGGTTTTTTGCTGGCGACTGCCCATTTTGCCGTTCGCCTGCATGAATCGGCAACGGCATTCTTGACTGCCGCCACCGAACGCCTGGAAGGCTGCGTCGTGACCGATGTACGCATGCCCGGCATCGATGGGATTGACCTGCTGCGGGAACTCAGGAAGCGAGGTTACAAAGTGCCGGTCATTGTCATGACCGGGCACGCGGATGTGGCGCTTGCGGTTCAGGCAATGAAGGAAGGCGCTGCCGATTTTATCGAAAAACCCTTCGACGACGAAGCCCTGCTCGGCGCGATCCGCTCCGCCTTGGATAACAGCAATCAGCTGAACGCCACGCATCCCCAGTCCGCCGACATACAACGACGTCGGTCGACGCTGTCGGAACGGGAGCGGCAGGTTCTCGATGGGCTTGTCTCCGGCATGCCCAACAAGACCATCGCCTATGATCTGGGCATCAGCCCCCGCACGGTTGAAATTCATCGCGCCAATGTCATGAGCAAAATGGGCGCCGGCAGCCTTTCGCATCTCGTGCGCATGGCCTTGATCGTCGAATCGAAGAACTAGAGCAATTGCAGGAAAAGCGCATAGCGGTTTTCCGTCCGGAATTTCGCGGAGCAGAGAATTGGAACGGATCATCGACCCTATCGAACGCTGAACCGCTCTAAGGCTGGCTCGCCGTCCGGTCGGTCATTGCCCTGTCGGCTCTCTGCCAGTTACGCCAGTGCGTAGGCCGGATTTCGACACGCACGCCGCTTGCGGCGTTCTTCCAGCCCCCAAGGATCTTCTTGCACGGAAAGACAAGCGCATGCTCGCCGTCTTCGTCCAAGACGGCCAGTTCAAGCTCCCGGTCAAACGGAGCGCTTTGGATCGGTTCCCACATTTTCATATGATCCGTACGCGCACCAAGCGCCGCCTTGATCTGAATCATTTTTGTGAGCCACCGCATCATTGTTTGGACGCCACCGGCGCGGCTGAGCCGAAGCCGGTCACCGCCGGCACACCCGACAGCCGCGAGATGCGGCGCGCAGTGGCCAACGGCTTGCCCTATCTCACCAAAGCCGAAGTGGTCGGCGTCGCGGTAGTTTGTCCAGGGTCATTTCATCGGTCATTTCGAACTGATCGCGTTTGTGCAGCCGAGTCCAGGCATCGCCGCCGCGGATAACACGACTTGATCCAACGCAATGCGTGGACAGGGAAGAAATTGAAAACTGGCGGGAGATCTTCGAGGAGCACGCGCGATGACCCATTTGTCCCATTTTTCCTTTGGCGGATTTAGTCACGCTTCGCAGCAGGCGGAGCATTGGGTCAAGGAGCTCGCCAAGGATCTCAACTGGAGCGAGCCGAATGCCTATCGGTTGATGCGATCTGTCCTGCACACGCTGCGGGACTGGCTGCCGGCGGCAGAAATGGCCGACCTTTCGGCACAACTGCCCATGTTGATCCGCGGCGTTTACTTCGACGGCTGGAAGCCATCCTCGACGCCTGTGTGCGAAAGAAAGAAGCGCGACTTCATCACCAGCGTCAGAGCAAGCTTCGGCTATGATGACGATGTCGATTTCGACGTCGCCCTCAATGCCGTCTTCGCGCTTCTCGAACGCCACATATCGCACGGAGAGATCGTCCAGGTGAGAAACTCCCTGAAGAAGTCGCTTCGTCAACTTTGGCCGGCGGACTGAGCGATGTTTCGTGACCGAAAGGATGCCGGAGAGAAGCTCGGCGCCGAGTTGGCAAAGCTTCAATTGCACAAACCGGTCGTGCTGGCAGTCCCGCTTGGCGGCGTTCCGGTCGCGGTGGAGGTGGCTGGGGCACGTAATGCTCCTCTCGACCTGCTCATCGTCTGCAAGGTTGGCGCACCAGGCATCCCGCAAGTCGCAGTCGCGGCCCTTGTGGATGGCGAGCCGCCAGACGTCGTTCTCAACCGGGAAACCATAGAAACCTACGCACTCGACGATGCGGCTCTCGCTGCCTTGATCAGTGCTGAACGCCCGGAACTGGAACGTCGGCGCCTGGTCTATCGGGGCAATCGAAAGCCCTTGTCGGTTGCCGGAAAGCGCGCGTTTCGGACGAAGGGGCCGTGGCTGGCCTGACCGAGGCAGCCAGCCGGCACGTCATACGATAGGTAGGCGAAAATCTGCCGGCGCCCGCGCCGACGTGACGAATTTCGATAATCATGAAGATAGGAGATCGCACCGATGCTCATTCGAACTCTTTCCGCCCTGGAGTGTACGAAGCTGCTGACCGCCAATCGTGTGGGCCATCTGGCGTGCTCGAAAGATGGGCAACCTTATGTCGTGCCAGTCCACTACGCGCACGCCGACAACCATCTTTATGCGTTTTCCATGCCGGGCAGGAAGATCGTCTACATGCGCGCGAACCCGCTGGTTTGCGTTCAAATCGGCGAACGCGGCGAAGGAAGAAACTGGAAAAGCGTGGTTGTCGAGGGTCGTTTCCAGGAACTGCCGGACCGCCTCGGCCACAAGCTGGAGCGGGATCATGCCTGGACGATGCTGAGCAAGCACACCGACTGGTGGGAGCCTGGCGGCCTTAAGCCGGTCTCGCCGCCGGTATCGGATAGCGCCCCTCACGTATTCTTCAGAATTTCCGTGGAGTGAGTGTCCGGTCGAGAGGCCAAGGACTAAGGCGGGCAGGCGGGAGCAGCGGCACATTGCGGGTATCCTGGTATTTCCGCTCAGGACCGTCAATGCTGCGCCCTTGCCAGCCCATGCGGGAGGCGCGATGCCATCGAAATCGTCCGGGGCGGTCATGGCCCAGGGTTCGAGGCCGCCCGCGCGGCGCACGCGTCGAGGGGAGTGACGCTGCCAACCAGTCTAGGTAATATCCCGTAGGGACATAACCGAATTTCGCGACAGGTGGATTCGCGCGATTGCTGTGACACGGATCAACCGGGAAAACAGCCATGCACGCCTACACCGCCTCCCGAATTGCACCGCCTTCGCAGTCCGCACGGATGAGCCCGCCTGCGGCATTCGACAATGCGCCGCAGCCGGTCAGTTTCCATACCGCCGGCTCGGAAATCTATGCCCAGGGCGAGAAGGCCGGAGCCTTCTACCAGATCGAGTTCGGGGCTGTCCGTATCTATCGTCTGCTTGCCGACGGCCGCCGGCAGATCAGTGCCTTTCACCTTGCCGGCGAGACGTTCGGCTTCGAAGCGGACACGACGCATCATTTCTTTGCCGAAGCCATCAAGGCGACCGGCGTCCGCGCCATCCGGCTCGCGGCTGACGCGGACGTCTCCCGTCAACTGCTCCCCCTTGCGCTGAAGGGTCTGACCCGGGCACAGGAGCATCTGCTGGTTCTCGGGCGCCAGACTGCTGTCGAACGCGTAGCGGCGTTCCTCCTGGACATGGCGGAGCGCCAGGGTGGGCTGCAGCCGGTCGAACTGCCAATGTCGCGGATGGATATCGGCGACTATCTGGGCCTCACCATCGAGACCGTGTCGCGCGTGTTCACCAAGCTGAAGGACAAGGGCATGATCCGACTGCATGGCCTGCGCAATGTCGAGATCGTCAGATACGAGGCCCTGCGCAACATCAGCGAATGACATTTGATCCATCTCACCGCCGACCGCTCAACTGCGCGTGAAAGGCTCTGCCCTTGATGGAAATCAAAGCGGCATGAGAATCGTCGTCTCATTTATAGCCCGGACCAGCCGAAAACTTTGCGATCAGGGGACGAACTCATGAATTACCAGCGGTTCTTCGAAGAAGCGATCGACCAGCTCCATGCCGAGCGTCGCTACCGCGTCTTCGCCGACCTCGAGCGTATCGCGGGCAAGTTTCCGCGCGCCATCTGGCGTTCCAACGGCCGCGCCGAGGAAATCACCGTCTGGTGTTCCAATGACTATCTCGGTATGGGGCAGCACGCCGACGTCATCGCCGCGTTCCAGAACGCGGCCGGCAAGATGGGCTCCGGCGCCGGCGGCACCCGTAACAT
>NZ_VFVA01000055.1:0-24146 GCF_006442155.1 Mesorhizobium sp. B2-4-14
TCCGAAGCAGATGTGTGCGCACGCTAGCCCCCTTGAGGGAAGGGTGCCGAGCGAAGCGAGGCGGGTGGGATCGTCTCGCGTCGAGCACCGCCGCAAGGACCCCACCCGTCCATCCGCCTTCGGCGGCTGTCCACCCTCCCCTCAAGGGTTGGGAATACCCAGTTTCCACCGTCCCGGCAGGCTGATAGGCTCGGCACTGAGCTGGAGGACACAGCGATGCCGGTCAATCTTGACGAACTGAAGAACGCCACCAATCTGCGCGGACGCGGTGCGCGCACCGGCAGCGTCTTTATCGCACCCGTCGACGGCAAGGCGCATGTCTCGGGCGAGCGCAAGGTACCGCTGCTCGACAAAACCATCCCTGAGCTTTTCTCCGATACCGTCAGCAAATATGGCACGCTCGATGCCGCCGTCTTTGTCGGCCAGGACAAGCGCTTCACCTGGAGCGAACTGTCGGACACGGTGGATGCGCTGGCCGCCGGCTTCCTGGCGCTGGGCCTGGAAAGGGGCGACCGCGTCGGCATCTGGTCGCCCAACCGTTGGGAATGGCTGGTGACGCAATTCGCCACCGCCCGCATCGGCCTGATCCTGGTCAACATCAACCCGGCCTACCGGCTGATCGAGCTGGAATATGCGCTCAACAAGGTCGGCTGCAAGGCGCTCGTCACCGCCGCCAGCTTCAAGACGTCGGACTATCTCGGCATGATTGAGACGCTGGCGCCGGAGATCGCAACGGCCACGCTGGGCAAACTCGAGGCAACGAAACTACCGTCACTGAAGATCGTCATCCGCATGGGCGAGGACAATTCGCCAGGCATGTTCAATTTCGGCGACGTGCTGGCCATGGCCGGCCGGGATGAGCATGACAGCCTCGACCGCATCTCCGAGGGGCTGAAGCCGAACGAGGCGATCAACATCCAGTTCACCTCAGGCACGACGGGCGCACCCAAGGGCGCGACGCTCACCCATTCGAACATCGTCAACAATGGCAACTTCGTCACCTCGGCGATCAAGCTCACCGTCGACGACCGGCTCTGCATCCCGGTGCCGCTCTATCATTGCTTCGGCATGTCGATGGGCACGATGGGCTGTGTCTCCAAGGGCGCGACCATGGTTTTCCCGAGCGAGGGCTTCGATCCCGGCCTGACGCTGAATGCCGTTTCGCAGGAGCGCTGCACCGGCCTTTATGGCGTGCCGACCATGTTCGTCGGCATGCTCGACCACGCGGATTTCGACACATTCGATCTTACCAGCCTGCGCACCGGCATCATGGCCGGTTCGCCATGTCCGATCGAGGTGATGAAGAAGGTGGTGTCGCTGATGCACATGTCGGAGGTGACCATCGCCTACGGCATGACCGAGACCAGTCCGGTGTCGTTCCAGAGCGGCGTCGACGATCCGCTGGAAAAGCGCGTCTCCACCGTCGGGCGCGTCCAACCCCATGTCGAGGTCAAGGCCGTCGATGCCGATGGCGTCACCGTTGCGGTCGGGGCGCCGGGCGAATTGTGCACGCGCGGCTATTCGGTGATGAAGGGCTATTGGGACGACGAGGCCAAGACCCGCGAGGCGATCGACAGCGACGGCTGGATGCACACCGGCGACCTCGCAACAATAGACGCAGAGGGCTATTGCAACATCGTCGGCCGGGTCAAGGACATGGTCATCCGTGGCGGCGAGAACGTCTACCCACGGGAGGTCGAGGAATTCCTCTACCGCCATCCCAAGGTGCGGGAAGTGCAGGTGTTCGGCATTCCCGACGCCAAATATGGCGAGGAGCTGTGCGCCTGGATCGTGCTGAAACCCGGCCAGATCGCCACCGAGCAGGAGATCAAGGCCTTCTGCGCCGACCAGATCGCCCACTACAAGGTGCCGCGCCACATCCGCTTCCGCACCGAATTGCCGATGACGGTGACCGGCAAGCCGCAAAAATTCCTGATGCGCCAGGCTATGGTGGAAGAACTGGGCCTGGTGACGCAGAAGACGGCGTAAAAGGGGCAATCTTCAGATGATGCCTGCGCTCTAAGCCAAGGGCCGAGCATCCCAGCCTTGCTCTTGAGGTCGCCCGCGCCCGGTTCTGCTAGTCCGAAAACTTCACGCTCACTCCGCGCTGCCGAAAATAAGCCTGCATCAACTTGCGACCCGAGCGGTTGTTCTGCGCCAACCTGGTCGGATCGAACACTGCCTGCTTTATCCCCTCCCGTGTCAGCGCTGCCTTGAGCGTCGCTATATGTGCGTCGATATCGGCATTGTCCGCTCGCAGTGAAGCGTAGATACTTTCGGTCGCCTCGGCCACGGTCAATTCGCTCACGGGTGTCGTCCTCTGATTGGTTGGGCAGCTGCCTAGCACAGATCCGCGGCTCAGCCGATACCGATAAGACCATCAGTCCACAGCGTCCCGGTGGTCAGCGCAATCCATCGATGAGGCACAAAGCCGCCCCGCCATTATCGCCTCACGAAGGCGTCTTTGGTCGTTCCTTACCCGAAAGCCGCCTCCCTACCGCCGTCCGCCCCTCATCTCCGACGGCCGTGGCGCTGTCCCGGGCTCCTGCACAAGCGGTCCGAGCAGCACTTCACCGAACAGCGGCTGGTAGCTCCTGCGCACCGCCGGGTCTTCCTTGAAGGACAGCGCGTACTGGCCGATCTGGTGGAAATAGGTGATGCGGGCCCTGACCAGGCTTTCATCCGGGGGATAGCCCATGGCGCGGAACGAGCGGATCAGGAGTTCGATGCGCAGGTTGTCCATGTCCTTGACTTCCTGCGTCAGCTTCTTCGACGTTCGCGACCAGTCGCGCACCGCCAGATCCAGCAATGGGCTGAACGGCGCTTCATCCACCCAGACATGCACGATGTCGGTGAAGAACTGCAGGCCATCGATATCGTGCATGTCGCGCATGGCCCAGAAGGGCGCGCAATTGATATCGCGCCATTCCTGCAGCAGGCCGTCGCGAAGATCGGCCAAGCTGGCGAAGTGGAAGTAGAAGGAGCCGCGCGTCACCTTGAACTGGTGCGCAAGGCGATCAATCTTGACCTCTGCGATGCCGCGCTTCTCCAGCACCTTGCGCGCCGCCGCGATCCAGGCCTCGCGGCTGAGCGTCTGCCGCGCCACCTTCTGACCCGGGGCGGCCTTGGACGGTCTCTTGCCTCTTGCCGGGGCGCTGTCCGCTTTCATGTGGTCAAGACCTTCATCGCCATGCGCGACGCCTCCAACCCGTTCGCCGGCTTCGATGCGCTTCGCGATTCTCCAGGAGTCCATCTATCGCGGAAGGCCAAAGCAATTCCAGGAAAAGTGGTTTTCTGTCCGGAATTGCACAGAAACAAGGCTCTTAGCTCAGGGTAATGCGCTGATCCGCTCCAGCATGAGCTCGAAGAACGGCGCCGGATCGATGCGCCGCAGGACGTTGCAGTTTCTGCGCCGGCCGGTCACGTGCCACCAATCGACCACGGTCATGCCGATCGTCTCCGGCGAGACGATGTCGACAGTCACCGCGCACTGGCGCTGCTCATAGAGCTGCGGCGCCAGCAGATAGCCGGTGACGCAGGCGTCGTGGATGGGGCGCGCCGGCGTTTCGAATTTGTGGGTGCCATACTGGCGGTAGAAGTCCGCGAGGTTCGCGGCCTCGATCGCGGCGCGACTGCCGGTTGCGCGCAGGCGCTCCAGCCACTCGGGCGTCATAAGCGCGGTGTAGGTGCAGTCTATGCCCGCCATGGTCACCGGCGCGCCGCTGTCGAACACCTTGTGCGCCGCATGCGGATCGACGAATATGTTGAATTCCGCCGCGGGCGTTGCGTTGCCGCCCTGGAAGAAGCCGCCGCCCATCAGCACGACTTCGCGCAGGCGCGGCACGATCCTCGGCTCCATGGTCATGGCCATGGCAAGGTTGGTCATCGGCCCGAGCGTGCAGACGGTCAGTTCCCCCTCCGCCGCATCCATGATCGTGCGCACCATGTAGTTGACGGCGTGTTCGCTCTTGAGCGGCGTCACCGGTTCGGGCAGGTCGGCACCGTCGAGACCGGTTTCGCCATGGACGTATTCGGCCGTGATCAGCTTGCGCACCATCGGCGCCGGGCATCCGGCATGGACCGGCACATCCGGTCGCCCGGCAAGCTCGACCACCTTCAGCGCGTTCTTCGACGTCAGGGCAAGCGGCACGTTGCCGCCGACCGTGGTGATGCCGACCACCTCGAGCTCGGACGGGGATCCCAGCGCGAAGAGGATGGCGAACGCGTCGTCCTGGCCCGGATCGGTGTCGATGATGATCTTGCGTGGTGCCATGATGCCGCGTCCTTCCTTTTGCGATCGAAAGCCTATTGATGAGGCCGCTCGGATGTGTAGAAATACAGTACTGTATCTTATGTTCAAGGCAGGGTGTTCGAAAATGGATGCACAAGAGCGCGGCGATTTTTCCGAAATTCCGATCCTCGACGTTTCGCCGCTCTATGGCGACGACGAGGGCGCGATCCGGGCAACGGCGGCGAC
Source organism: Mesorhizobium sp. B2-4-14 (assembly GCF_006442155.1). Taxonomy (NCBI): domain Bacteria; kingdom Pseudomonadati; phylum Pseudomonadota; class Alphaproteobacteria; order Hyphomicrobiales; family Phyllobacteriaceae; genus Mesorhizobium; species Mesorhizobium sp. B2-4-14. The sequence goes on from NZ_VFVA01000055.1 coordinate 4,478, forward strand.
GCTGCGCCGCTATCTCGAGACGATCGGCTTCCTCTATGTCACCGGCCATCCGATTCCGCGCGCCGACGTCGAAGCCGTCCGCGAAGCCAGCAAGCGCTTCTTTGCCTTGCCTGAAGAGGAAAAGGCGAAGCTTAAGATCGACAAGAATTTCCGCGGCTACCTGCCCTTTGCCGGCTCGACCATCGTGACCTCGTCGGTGGCGACCGTCAGCAAGCCCAACCAGAGCGAATCGATCTTCTTCATGCACGAGGTCGGCGCCGAAGACCCCAGGGCCCTGGCCGAAAAGCCGCTGCAAGGCCCCAACCAGTGGCCGGACGAGGCTGCCGTTGCGGGCTTCAGGCAGACGATCGAGCGCTATGTCGACGAGATGGGCACGCTGGCGCGCAAGATGGTCCGCGCCATCGCGCTCTCGCTCGGATTGCCCTCCGACAGCCTCGACCGCTATTTCGAGCAGCCGACGACCTTCCTGCGGCTGCTGCATTATCCGACGCAGCCGCAGGAAGAGGGGCTCTTCGGTTCGGCGCCGCACACCGATTATGGTTTCATCACCTTGCTGGCGCAGGACGATGTCGGCGGCCTCGAGGTCAAGAACAAGGCCGGCGACTGGGTGCCTGCACCGCCGGTCCCGGATTCCTTCGTCATGAATGTCGGCGACATCCTGGCGCGCTGGTCGAACGACCAGTTCGTCTCGACGCCGCACCGCGTCATCAACCGCTCGGGACGCGAGCGTTATTCGCAGCCCTTCTTCTTCGATCCGTCCATGGACGAGACGATCGAGGCGCTGCCGGTCTGCGTGCCGGCCGGCACGCAGCCGAAATACGAGCCGGTGCTCTACGGTGACTACCTGATGGAGCGCATCGACAAGAATTACCATTACCGCAAGAAGAAGGCGGCGGAAGCGGCCAACGCGTAAGCGAATGCCGAGCCCGGGCCGGTTCCGAACGGAGACCGGCCCGGACTTTGCGTGGTTTTGCCTGATGAAGACTGCAAACAAGCAAAAGAAAGGGGAACAGCAATGAATGCATATCTGCGAATGACCGGCCTTGCGCTGGCGATCTCCGTGACAGCCTGGGGTGGGATTTCCAAGGCCGCCGACGTGCCGAAATCGGCCGACGTCAAGCAGAGCGGAACGCTTGCCGTCGCCAACACGCTGGACTTCGCGCCGTTCGAATATCTCGATGCCGACGGCAAGCAGACCGGCATCATCATCGAACTGGCCGGCGAGGTGGCCAAGCTCGTCGACGCCAAGCTCGACGTGCAGCGCACGCCGTTTCCTTCCATGATACCCGGGCTTGCCGCCGGCCGCTTCAAGATCGCCTGGGAGACGTTCTCGGCCACGCCCGAGCGGTTGAAGCAGGTCGATTTCGTCATGTTCCTGAAGGCTGGGCTGGCCGTCTCGACGTCGCCCGACAAGAAGGCGAGCTTCAGCGGCGACACCCCGCTCTGCGGCAAGCGCATCGGCGTCTCGGCCGGCAGCGCCTCGGATTTCCTGGTCGACAAGCTTGGCAAGGAGTGCACCGACAAGGGTCAGGCAGCCATCGAGAAGTCTGTCTTCAACTCCTCGACCGATATCGTCCAGGCCGTACTGTCCGATCGCGTCGACGCCCGTATGGACGATGCGACCGCGTCGAGCTATTTCGAGGTGACGAGCAAGGGGCAACTGGTGGTGCTGCCGACGCTTTACGAGGTTGCGCCCCTCGGCATGGCGATCGCCAAGGGCGACAAGGAGACCGCCGACATGATGGTGGCAGCACTTGCCGAACTGTTCAAGAATGGCACCTACAAGGCTATCCTCGAGAAGTACGGCATGGGCGCCTACGCCATCAAGGAACCTTACTTCGTCGGGTCCATGGACGCGCTCCGCGCCGAATGAAAATTACCCGGCGCCTGATCCTCAATCAGGCGCCGGCCAGCAACCAGGAGACTGTTGATGGGCGTGGCCCACCAGACCGATATTGGTGTCGAGCCGGGCGCTGCCGCTGCCGTGTCGCGATTGACCGTCGTGCCGCAGCGCCGCTACGGCATCTGGGTAGGCACGGCGTTCGCCCTGCTGCTGGCCTTCCTGATCATCCGCGCCTTCGCTAGCAATCCCGCCTTCGCCTGGGGCACGGCGGCCGGCTACCTGTTCCATCCCTCGATCATGCGCGGTCTCGGCAACACGCTGATGCTGACCGTCATCATCATGGTGCTGGGCATCGTGGTCGGCACCGTCATTGCCATCATGCGGGTGTCGCCGAGTCCGGTGCTGCGTGGCTTCGCGGGCATCTATGTCTGGTTCTTCCGGGGTGTCCCGGCCCTGATCCAGCTGATCTTCTGGTTCAACCTCTCGCTGCTGGTGCGCGAGATTTCGCTCAGCCTGCCTTTCCTGGGCACGCTTTTCTCCGTGCGCACGAATGATTTCATGACCCCATTCCTTTCCGCCGTCGTCGCGCTTTCGCTCTGCGAGGCCGGTTACATGGCCGAGATCATCCGTGCCGGCATCAAATCGGTGCCGTCAGGCCAGTCGGAGGCTGCGAGCGCGCTCGGCATGCCTTACCGCATGATCCTGAAGCGCATCACCCTGCCGCAAGCCATGCGTTTCGTGCTGCCGCCGATCGGCAATGAGGCGATCAATCTCCTGAAGATGACCTCGCTGGTGACGTTCATCGCCGTCGACGACCTGTTCTACACAGCGCAAAGCATCTATGCGCGCACCTTCGAGACGATCCCGCTGCTGATCGTGGTCGCCTTCTGGTATCTCGCGGTGGTCAGCATCATGTCGGTGGGACAGCATTTCCTCGAACGCCATTTCGGCCGCAGCGACACGCGCCGAGATCCCCTGACGATGCGCGCCCTGCGCAACGCCATCAGCCTGCGCGGCGTTGCCCGATGAGTGATGTGAAGTCCGAAAATCGTGCCCGCTTCGGCGTGCCGGCCAACTCCATGGTGTTCGCGCGCGGCGTGCGAAAATCCTATGGTCCGCTAGAGGTGCTGAAGGGCGTCGACCTCGATGTCTCCGAGGGATCGGTGGCCTGCATCATCGGCCCGTCGGGATCCGGCAAGAGCACGTTCCTGCGCTGCATCAACCATCTGGAGAAGCTCAGCGCCGGCATTCTGTTGGTGGACAGCCAGTTCGTCGGCTACGACCTCCAGGGCGAGAAGCTCTACGAGGTCAAGGACGATCTCCTGTGCCGGCGCCGGGCCGAAATCGGCATGCTGTTCCAGTCCTTCAACCTGTTCTCGCACATGACGGTGATGGAGAACCTGATCGAGGCGCCGACGCAGGTGCGGCGCATCCCGGCCGACCAGGCCAAGGCCGAAGCGGAAGTCCTGCTGCGGCGCGTCGGCCTCGCCGACAAGGTCGACCGCTATCCGCGGGAGCTTTCCGGCGGCCAGCAGCAGCGCGTGGCGATCGCCCGCGCCATGGCCATGAAGCCGAAGGTGCTGCTCTTCGACGAGCCGACATCGGCGCTCGATCCGGAACTGGTCGGCGAGGTGCTGCAGGTGATGCGCGATCTCGCCGAAAGCGGCATGACGATGGTCGTTGTCACCCATGAGATCGGCTTTGCCCGCGAGATCGGCGATCAGCTCGTCTTCATGGACGGTGGTGTGATCGTCGAACGTGGCGCGCCGCGCGAGATGATCGCCAACCCGCAATCGCCGCGCACTCGCGAGTTCCTGTCCCGGGTTTTGTGAGGGCCGGTCTGACCGCTCCTCAGGCTGCCAGCACCGCCGCGCCGAGGCTTCGGATGATCTTGGCGAGTTCCACGCATTCGCCGTGGCGGGTATTGTTGCGCCGCCAGGCAAGGCAGATCATCCGTTGCGGCATCGGCTCCTGAAACGGCACGATCTTGAGGTCGGGGATGGCGCCGGCCGGTCCAGCCGCCATTTCGGGAATGAGCGTGACGCCGAGCCCATGCGCCACCATCTGCAGAAGCGTGGTCAGGCTGGTAGCGCCATAGCTTGCCATCGCCACCGGCCGCACATTGCCGCAGACCGCCAACGCCTGTTCACGCAGGCAATGCCCTTCCTCGAGCAGCATCAGCCTCTCCAGTGCCGGGCTTTCGAGCGGAACCGGCGGCGAGGCAAAGGCCGGATCGCCTGATGGCACGGCCAGGAAAAACCGGTCGGAAAACAGCGCTTCGGTGATCAGCCCAGGATGATCGAGCGGAAGTGCCGCGATGAAGGCGTCGAGCTTGCGCGATGCGGTGTCCTCGACCAAAGAGGTGGTGACCGCCTCGCGCAGTTCGAGCAGCAAGGCCGGGAAATGCTTCTTCAGTTCGGGCAGGGCCCGCGGCAGAAGATAGGGCGCGACGGTTGGGATGATACCCAGCCGGAAACGCCCCTCCATGGCCGTGCGGCCGTGCCGCGCCGTCGTCTCGACGTCACGTATGTCGGCCAGGATGCGCTCGATGCGCGGCAAGAGCGCAACCGCTTCGTCGGTCATGCGGACCGACCTGCCGCCGCGTTCGAACAGCCGGCAGTTCAGGCGCTGCTCCATTTCCGCGATCTGCGAGGAGAGCGCCGGCTGGCTGACGCCGGCGAGTTTCGCCGCGCGTCCGAAATGCAGCGTCTGCGCCAACGCGTCGAAATAATGCATCTGCCGGACGGTCAAGCCTATCATAAGAAAATCCTATTGAAATGAACAGGAAAGGCAATTTGTTTTTATCGCGAATGCGGCCTAGTCTGGAATCATTCCAGAATGGTGGGCCTCGGCTGCCTGGGAAACCTCGGCAAAAATTGGAGAATAAGATGGACGCGAAAACCGACGACAACAGCGCTGGCAAATGCCCCGTGGCGCATGGATCCGCCGGCAGGACCAACCGTGACTGGTGGCCGAACCAGCTCGATCTTGCCGTTCTTCATCAGCAGTCCAACCTGTCGGACCCGATGGGTGAGGACTTCGACTATGCAAAGGAATTCAAGAGCCTCGATCTCGATGCGGTGATCAAGGATCTCCGCCACGTCATGACGGATTCGCAGGATTGGTGGCCGGCCGACTTTGGCCATTACGGCCCTTTGTTTATTCGCATGGCCTGGCACAGCGCAGGCACCTATCGCATCGGTGACGGCCGTGGTGGAGCCGGAGCTGGCCAGCAGCGTTTCGCGCCGCTCAACAGCTGGCCGGACAACGCCAATCTCGACAAGGCCCGCCGCCTGCTGTGGCCGGTCAAGCAGAAATATGGCCGCAAGATCTCCTGGGCTGACCTGTTGATCCTCACCGGCAATGTCGCGCTGGAATCGATGGGCTTCAAGACTTTCGGTTTTGCCGGTGGGCGCGCCGACGTGTGGGAGCCCGAACAGGATGTGGACTGGGGTTCGGAGACCAAGTGGCTCGGCGACGAGCGCTACTCCGGCGACCGCGAGCTTCAGGGCCATCTCGGCGCCGTACAGATGGGCCTGATCTACGTCAATCCGGAAGGCCCGAACGGCAAGCCCGATCCGCTGGCCGCGGCGCGCGACATCAGGGAAACCTTCGCCCGCATGGCGATGAACGACGAGGAAACCGTGGCGCTGATCGCCGGTGGCCACACCTTCGGCAAGACCCATGGCGCCGGCGACGCCTCGCTGGTGGGGGCAGAGCCGGAAGGCGCCGGCATCGAGGCGCAGGGCCTCGGCTGGTCGAGCAAGTATGCCACCGGCATTGCCGGCGACGCCATCACTTCGGGTCTCGAGGTCACCTGGACCACGACGCCGACCAAATGGAGCAACAACTTTTTCGACAACCTCTTCAACTACGAATGGGAACTGACGAAGAGCCCGGCCGGTGCCCATCAGTGGACGCCGAAGGGCGGCGCCGGCGCCGGCACGGTGCCGGATGCGCATAATCCCTCCAAGCGTCGTGCGCCGGCGATGCTGACCACCGACCTCGCGCTGCGTTTCGACCCGGCCTATGAGAAGATCTCGCGGCGTTTCCACGAGCATCCGGATCAGTTCGCCGATGCCTTCGCCCGCGCCTGGTTCAAGCTGACCCATCGCGACATGGGTCCGGTCGCGCGCTATCTCGGCCCGTTGGTGCCGAAGGAAGAACTGATCTGGCAGGATCCGATTCCGGCGATCGATCATGAACTGGTCGGCGAGCAGGACATTGCGTCGCTGAAGGCGAAGATCCTTGCATCGGGTCTGTCGGTTTCCGAGTTGGTCTCAACCGCCTGGGCCTCGGCCTCCACGTTCCGCAATTCCGACAAGCGCGGCGGCGCCAACGGCGCCCGCATCCGCCTGGCGCCGCAGAAGGACTGGGACGTCAACCAGCCGGCTGAACTGGCGAAGGTGCTTGCCAAGCTTGAGGGCATCCAGAGTGAATTCAACGCCGGCGGCAAGAAGGTCTCGCTCGCCGACCTGATCGTGCTTGGCGGCGTCGCCGCGGTCGAAAAAGCCGCCAAGGATGGCGGCCATGAGGTGAAGGTGCCGTTCACGCCCGGCCGCATGGACGCCTCGCAGGAGCAGACGGACGTGCACTCCTTTGCCGCGCTCGAGCCGAAGGTCGACGGCTTCCGCAACTATGTCAGGGGCAAGCAGCCCATGTCGGTTGAAGCGATGCTGGTTGACCGGGCACAGTTGCTGGCGCTGACGGCGCCGGAATTGACGGTGCTCGTCGGTGGTCTGCGGGTGCTCGGCGCCAATGCCGGCAAGTCGAAGCACGGCGTGTTCACCGACAGGCCGGGCACGCTGACCAACGACTTCTTCGTCAATCTGCTCAGCATGAACACGGTCTGGGAGCCGGCTGTCGGCTCCGTCCCAGGCTCGGAGGAGGTGTATGAGGCTCGCGACCGCAAGACCAAGGCGGTCAAATGGACCGGCACCCGTGCCGACCTGATCTTCGGTTCGCATGCGCAACTGCGTGCGCTGGCAGAGGTTTATGGATCGGGAGACGCCGGGCAGAAATTCGTCCAAGATTTCGTTGCGGCATGGACCAAGGTGATGAACGCCGACCGCTTCGACATCGCGCGCTGATCCAGGCAGATATTCACTCAACAAAAGGCGCGGGCCACGGTCCGCGCCTTTTCTTCATTCAGGCCTTCGAGATCAATCCTTTTCGAAGACACGCGCCTTGGCCACGACGCCGGCGACGGCGCCGCCGATCAGCGGCGCGACGATGAACAGCCAGAGCTGGCCGATCGCTGCACCGCCCGAGAACAGCGCCGGGCCGATGGAGCGGGCTGGATTGACCGAGGTCCCGGTGACCGGGATCATGGCGAAGTGAATGCCCGCCAGCGTCAGGCCGATGACCAATCCGGCAAATGCCGTCGAGTGCTTTTCAGCGGTAACACCGAGGATCACCGTGACGAAGGTGAAGGTGCCGATCAGCTCCCACAGGAATGCCGAGCTCACGCCCCATTTCGCCTCATCCCAGCCATTGGCACCGAAGCCGCCTCCGTGGCCGCCGGCCTGGCCGGAAACGATGATCCACAACGCCAGCGAAGCCATGATGGCGCCGATGATCTGCGCGATCCAGTAGGGAATGACGTCCTTGGCCGGCAGCCAGCCGGCAAGGAAGACGCCGAGCGTCACCGCCGGATTGAGATGCGCGCCCGAAATCGGACCGATCGCATAGGCCGCCGCGATGAGACCGATGCCGAATGCCAGGCCAATGCCTTCCTGACCAAGAGGCAGCGCGCCGCCGAAGCCGCCCGTCACCACCGACGCCGTGCCGATGAATACCAACAGAAATGTGCCTAGAACTTCCGCCAGATAAGTCTTCATTGCCCTCTCCTCGTGACGATCCGCCGGTCCGCGTTTTCCGCGCCGCGAATCATGGTTGGAAGAGTATTCCCAACCGAAAAACTTGGAAAGCAGAGCTGTTGCGCCATGTACGATGCTTGCGCTCACCAAGTTACGAACGTTAGAGATCTTTCATTTACTCGTCGCTCTGCTGGTGCCGACCCGGATGATTTATTGATCATACAGTTCTGGCGGGCCACGGTCCGGCTGCTGCCTCGTCGCGAGTCGGAGCGGGGTTCAATCCGGACGTGAAAGGCTCTAAGAGCAGGCCGAGAGATGAATGTGCTCGATTTGATGGAATAACGAATGCGACTGGGCGGACGGCTGGCTGCGGCCATCGAAGTGCTGGAGGACATTGGCCGGCGTCACCGGCCGGTGGCCGATGCGCTGAAGGATTGGGGGCTCTCACACCGTTTCGCTGGCGGCGGGGATCGCGCCGCGATCGGCAACATCGTCTACGACGCGCTGCGCCACAAACGCTCCGCCGGCTGGCTGCTCGGCGAAGATACGCCGCGTGCCATCGGCTTCGGGGCGCTGCTGCTCGAATGGGGCCAGACGGCGCAATCACTCAACACCGTGCTCGAAGGCGACAAGTTCGCGCCGCCGCTGCTCAGCGCCACGGAACTCCAGGCAATCGCACAGCGCAGGCTTGCCGACGCGCCGCCCGCGGTTCGCGCCGACATACCCGATTGGTGCGAACCGCTTTTCGAACGGGCTTTCGGCGGGACATGGGTCGAGGAGGGCGCCGCGCTGGCCACCCGCCCGCCGCTCGACATCCGGGTCAACACGCTGCAGGCCGACCGCGCCAAAGTGCTGGCCGAGCTGGCGCAGACCGGGGCCAGCGCCGCACGGATCGCGCCACAGGGCATCCGAATCCCGCCCATCGACGGCGACGGCAGGCACCCTAACGTGCAGGCCGAGCCGGCCTTCCAGAAAGGCTGGTTCGAGGTCCAGGACGAGGGGTCGCAAATCGCGGCCACGCTTGCCGGCACGACGGCCGGCATGCAGGTGCTCGACTTCTGCGCCGGCGCCGGCGGCAAGACGCTGGCGCTGTCGGCCGCGATGGAAAATCGGGGACAGATCTTTGCCCATGATGCCGAAAAAGCGCGGCTGGCGCCGATCTTCGACCGCATCCGCCGCTCGGAAAACCGCAATGTGCAGGTCGTCACCAAGCCGGCCGAACTCGCTCCGCTCGCCAACCATATGGACATCGTGCTGGTCGACGCGCCCTGTACCGGCAGCGGCACCTGGCGGCGCCGTCCCGATGCCAAATGGCGGCTGACGCAAAGACAGCTCGACGCCCGCAAAGGTGAGCAATCGGCGATCCTCGACGCGGCACGCGCCTATGTCAAACCCGGCGGCCTGCTGGTCTACATCACCTGTTCGGTATTCGACGACGAGAATGGCCAACAGGTCGCGGCATTCCGCGAGCGCAACAGCGGCTTTGCTCCGGTCGATCACCGTGCGCTCTGGAACAGCTGTTTTCCAGGCCATGAGGCGGCCGCGCGGATCGGCGCTGGCGGGGATGTTTCGCTGTCGCCGGCGCTGAGCGGCACTGACGGATTCTATTTCTGTGCCATGCGCAGGGCCAGTTGAACCGCACGGAGTGCCCTCATTCCGAAAGGAGTTTCCCTGCTCGGCCGAGGCCTAATGCTGCAGTGCAGCAAAAGCATTTGCTTGCCGCACATGCCTCTGCGATAAGTTTCCCGGCAAACCTGAAGGCAATCGTGATGGCGGCAAAGATCGTACCGGCTCCAGACTATGAGGATCGCGTCAGGGCGTCCTTCGCGCGCCAGCAGGCGATGGCGACCATCGGCGCCGAACTGACGCTTGTGACGCCTGGCATCATTGAGATCGAGATGCCCTATTCGGCAGCACTGACCCAGCAGCATGGGTTCTTGCATGCGGGTGTCATTTCGACCGCGCTGGACTCGGCCTGCGGCTATGCAGCGTTCTCGCTGATGCCGGAGAATTCCGGCGTGCTGACCATCGAGTTCAAGGTCAATCTTTTGGCGCCGGGCAGGGGTGAGCGCTTTCTCTTCCGTGGCTCGGTGACCAAGCCTGGTCGCACCATTATCGTTGCCGACGGCCAGGCCTATGCCTTCGCCGCCGACGGCGAGGCCAAGCTGATCGCCACCATGACGGGGACGATGATGACGATGGTTGGGCGCGACGGGATTGCAGGGTGATACGATGGGTAACATTGTGCGGATCGGTGGCAAGGACGTCCTTTTCATCATGGCGGCACAGGCCGAATACGGGCCGCATTTGCAACGGTTGTTCACGCCACTGATGACGGGTGTCGGCCCGGTTGAAGCCGGCGTCAGGCTTGGCGCCGAACTGTCCTGGCTGAAGTCGGAAAAGGCGCTGCCCGATCTGGTGGTTTCACTGGGTTCTGCGGGAAGCCGGAGCCTGGAACAGACGGAAATTTATCAGGCCATCTCCGTCAGCTATCGCGACATCGATGCGTCGCCGCTCGGTTTCGAGAAAGGCGCGACGCCGTTTCTCGACCTGCCGGTGACCGTGCCGCTGCCGTTCCGCATCCCGGAGATAAAGGAGGCCACGCTGTCGACCGGTGGCGCGATCATCACCGGCGCGGCCTACGACACGATCGCGGCCGACATGGTCGACATGGAAACCTTCGCCTGCCTGCGCGCCTGCCAGCTGTTCGATGTGCCTTTGATCGGGTTGCGCGGCATTTCCGACGGCGCGGTCGATCTCAGGCATGTCGGTGACTGGACCGAATACCTCCATGTCATCGACGAGAAGCTGGCCGACGCCGTCACGCGCCTCGAACAGGCGATCGGGTCGGGCACGCTGCGGACGGATTCGCCCCGTGACGAGCCGAGACCGCTCTGAACGTCAGGCTACGCAACCCATTGCGCAGACTCATTTCTTTCTCTAAACGCTCGCCATGACAACAGCCAATCATCCCGACACCGTCCTGATTGTCGATTTCGGCAGCCAGTTTACGCAGCTCATTGCCCGCCGCATCCGCGAGGCGGGGGTGTTTTCCGAGATCGTGCCGTTCCAGTCGGCCGAGGCGGCGTTCAAGCGCATCAATCCGAAAGCCGTGATCCTGTCAGGCGGCCCTGCGTCGACCAGCGATATCGGCAGCCCGCGCGCGCCGCAGATCGTCTTCGATGCCGGCGTACCGGTGCTCGGCATCTGCTATGGCCAGATGGCGATGTGCGTGCAGATGGGCGGTGTCGCCGAAAGCTCCAACCACCGTGAATTCGGCCGCGCCTTCGTCGAGATCGAAAAGGATAGCCCGCTGTTCGAGGGCCTGTGGGCCACCGGCCAGCGCCATCAGGTCTGGATGAGCCATGGCGACCGTGTCATTGCGCTGCCGCCGGGCTTCGAGGTCTTCGGCAAGTCGGAAAGCTCGCCCTTCGCCATCTTCGGCAATGTCGAGCGCAGGATGTATGGCATCATGTTCCACCCCGAGGTGGTGCACACGCCCGACGGTGCAAGGCTGCTCAGGAATTTCGTCCATAACATCGCCGGCATCGAGGGCGACTGGACAATGCGCGCCTATCGTGAGCACGCGGTCGAGGCGATCCGCAAGCAGGTCGGCAAGGGCAAGGTCATCTGCGCGCTGTCGGGCGGCGTGGACTCCTCGGTCGCCGCGCTGCTGATCCACGAGGCAGTCGGCGACCAGCTGACCTGCATCCTCGTCGACCACGGCCTGATGCGCAAGGACGAGGCGGCGGGCGTGGTTTCGATGTTCCGCCAGCATTACAATCTGCCGCTGATCCTGGTCGATGCCTCGGACAAGTTCATCTCGGCGCTGGAAGGCGAAGCCGATCCGGAGAAGAAGCGCAAGACCATCGGCCGGCTGTTCATCGAAGTGTTCGAGGAAGAGGCGCAGAAACTGGGCGGCGCCGATTTCCTGGCGCAGGGCACGCTCTATCCCGACGTCATCGAGAGCGTCTCCTTCACCGGCGGTCCGTCGGTGACCATCAAGTCCCACCACAATGTCGGCGGCCTGCCCGAGCGCATGAACATGAAGCTGGTCGAGCCGCTGCGCGAACTGTTCAAGGACGAGGTGAGGGCGCTGGGCAAGGAACTCGGCCTGCCCGAAAGCTTCATCGGCCGCCATCCGTTCCCCGGCCCCGGCCTCGCCATCCGCTGCCCGGGCGGCATCACGCGCGAGAAGCTGGAGATCCTGCGCGAGGCCGACGCCATCTACCTCGACGAAATCCGCAAGGCTGGCCTCTACGACGCCATCTGGCAGGCCTTCGCCGTGCTGCTGCCGGTGCAGACCGTTGGCGTGATGGGCGACGGGCGCACCTACGAATTCGTCTGCGCCCTGCGCGCCGTCACGTCGGTCGACGGCATGACCGCCGATTTCTACCACTACGACATGAATTTCCTGGGTGCCGCCGCCACGCGCATCATCAACGAGGTCCGCGGCATCAACCGCGTCGTCTACGACGTGACGTCGAAGCCGCCAGGCACGATCGAGTGGGAATGATTTTGGGGCCTTCGCGCACTATCGCGTGCTATCGGAATACCCCTACAAACGACTGATTTAATAAGCAGAAATCTTCGCCCGTCGATCGCGAACGATCGCGTGCAAAAGGACCGTTCTGACGTCTTTTTGACGGTACCGTTTTCTTGGCGCGCCAAAATCGAAAAGTGCCTTTTCGTTGGGAATCACCAGCTGCGTTTCCCGTGGATGTGTTCCATGCTGGCAGCCATCCTTTCGCGGCCAGGGCCGGATCGCCAGCTTCAATGGCCAGCGGAATACCGTCGAACATGATCTTCATGTCCTCGAGCTCCGCCGAAATCTCATTGCGCTTGCCGTTGCAGTCCGGGCGTCGATTCGCCCAGCTTATTGCGGTACCCACGCCACTGGGCTATTTTAACAGTTGATTGGGTGCGGCATCTGCCAGCCATTGCGGATGCCTTTCGTGCCTTGCCGTTTCGGCGGATGTGAAGTCTTTAACGGACCGCGGCGTCACAAGCTGTGTCTTGTGACCCGACAGGTCACTAGCAGTTAAGGATGAGCCATGCTGCGATGTTGTGCTTTCATTGCGGCCCTGATCCTCGCGAGCTTCACGGCGTTCCAAGCTTGCGCCGATCGAAGGGTTGCGCTTGTCATCGGCAATTCCGAGTACCGCGAAATTCCGGCTCTGAAGAATCCGGAGAAGGACGCCGACGATGTGTCGAACACCTTCCGGCTGGCCGGATTCGACGTGTTCGTCGCTAAGGATCTCACCAAAATTGAGTTCGAAAAGCAGTTCCGCAACTACCTTGCGGCGGCGGACGGCGCTGATCTTGCGGTCGTGTACTATTCTGGCCATGGGTTTCAGATCGGCGGTGAAAATTTCCTGATCCCGGTCGATGCATCGCTCAGGAACGCGGCTGACATTGAGGTGCAGGCCGTAAAGCTCAACGATGTGCTGCAGCAGTTGCGCGCGAAATCGAAGATCCAGGTGATCATCCTCGACGCCTGCCGCAACAATCCGTTTCCACGCAAGGACTATTGGTTGCGAGACCAGCTGATCACTGCCGGCGACACCGGTCTTGCGCAGGTGAAAAGTTCGCTGAACACGCTTATAGCCTTCGCCACCGAACCCGGTGCTGTCGCTTATGACGGAAGTGGCGATCTCAGTCCTTTTTCCTCCGCCTTCTCCCGTCGCGCGCTGGCGCCGAACCAGGAGATACGCTCGGTGATGGCGGCCGTTCGCCGTGATGTGGTCGAGGCTACGGCTGGCAAGCAGGTGCCTTGGGAAAACTCATCGCTGATCGACGAGGTCGTCCTTATGCGTCGCACCAGCCGGCCCGCACTGCCGCCGGTGCTGGAAAAGGTCGTGCCGTCCGGCGTTGGGCCTGTCGCGCTCGACCTCCCGGAGCCGGTCGATGTCGATGGCGGCGCGGTCACCGTCAGCATCGAGAGACCGCCGGCGTTGGGGCGTCTGATCTTGGATAGCAAGCCGGTTGCGGCGGGTGAGTGGATCGCCGGCAAAGATCTTCCCCGATTGGAGATGGACGTGCCCAAGGGTGCTGGCGCCCAGGAAGAAGTCGACATGCTGGTCTATGCCACACGCGACAATTGGGGTGGCGAATCCCAGGGCATCCTGGTGTTCCGCGTCAAGAATGGGGAGGGCGCCGAGGGCAGGCAACTTATGGCCTCGATCGAGTCCGAGCAGAAACAGGAAGTGGTGGAACGAGGCATTCACATTACCGGCGCCGCCGAAGCGATCGAAAACCGTGACGTACAGGTTCCCGTCGGCGTGGGTCCGGTTCCGTTGAAGCTGGATTTCCCAACCACGGATCCCGCGGTCAGCCTGAAACTTGCGAGCTACCCGGCAACCGGGACACTGTCCCTGCCGGATCGGACCTTATCTCCGGATTCGCGCCTGATGGCCGATGAAGTCGACCACCTGCGCTACGAACCCCAGATTGGCGCCGTCAAACCACTGATAGTCGGCTTTGAAATCAGGGCGGACAACGCTTCGTCGAAGCCGGCGACGATGAAGCTGTCACCAACCGTCGATCCCTGCGATAGGGAGGCCGGTGAGCCTCTTGACCTGCAGGGCGTCGTCCCCGGCCTGCTGCCGAACGAAATCAGCAGCAACGCCGTCGACGTCTGCCGGGCGGCGGTCAAAGCCTATCCGGACGTCGCTCGCTTCCGCTACCAGCTCGGTCGGGCGCTGCTTGCGGTCGGCAAGGTCGATGAGGCCAAGAAGGCGATCCAGGAGGCTGCCGACAAGGGGCACGTCCGCGCGGTGTTCGAGCTTGGCTACCTCAACGCGACGGGAACGGGCATGCCCGTCAATCGCAAGCAGGCCAATACCTTCTACGCTGCAGCGTCCGACAAGGGGGATCCCTATGGGATGACCTCGTGGGGCCGCGCCTTGTTCAACGGCTACGGTGTCGAGCGTGACAGCACCAAGGGGCTGGACCTGCTGTTGAAGGCGGCGGCGATGGGGCACACCTATGCCATGAACGATCTTGCGGCGATCTTCACGGAAGGTCGCAATGGCGTGCCTGCCGATCCAGCTCGCGCCGTTGCCTTCCTCAAAGCTGGCGTCGAGCGACAGGACATGTATTCGATGAACTTGCTCGGCCGCAATTATCTCGCCGGCACGGGGGTCGAGAAGGACCCGAAGACAGCACTCTCGCTTTTCCAGAAATCCATGGATCTCGGCCAACCGTACGCTCCCGGCAGCCTTGCGCGCATGTACAGAGACGGTGTCGGCGTGCAGCAGGATCTTGCAGAAGCGCAAAGGTTATTCGAGCTGGCGACCGACCGCGGCGATCAGTCGGCCGCGTATGATCGCGCGGCTCTGGAGATGCGGAGGGGTGACAAGGCGGACCAGGCCGTGGCGGTGCGCTATCTTGCTTTCGCCGCCGCGCTCGATCTCCGCAACGAAATTCCGGATGCCAGGACCAGTCTGGCGAAGTTCGGAGCCAAGGCCAAGACGGCGGCTCTGAAGCGGATGCGTGAGGACCTCAAATCGAAGATTTCGGCGGACGGCACGTTGGACGATCGACTGGTGAAGACGGCCAGGGCGGTCTGGGAACAAGCCAACCCGCGGCGGGACTTGTTCTGATCAATGTGGAGGCAATAAGGTGGGCTGGGCATCGAAAAAACACGCAATCGTCGCAACGATCCTATCAGGCGCTCTGGCTGTCGCGGGGTGCACGACCGTGACGCCGAGAGCCGAGCCGACCCCCACGGCGAAACACAAGACGAAGGTCATTCGCACGACCGCGCCAAAGGCAGTCGTCGCCAAGAAACTGATCAAGCCCGTTGGGGAAACACCTGAATCTCCGCCCCCGGTCTTACCGGCCATAGGCGGCGGCAATAGTGGTGGCAACAGCGGCGGAAATAGCGGCGGCGGCGGTGGCGGCTGGGGATGACCAAGTTTCACTGAACTCGCTGATCGCCGCGCTCGGACTATGGCGACGCGCTCTCAGATGATTGCATGGCATGCGTCTTCAACCGCGCACGACGGCTAGAGCCGCTCGCCAAGCAAGGGCAAGTGCTCTATGCTCCGATCGCATGCCGGTATCGATATATTGGGTTGTCCTGGGCAAGGGGGCGTTCCGTGGTCGAAGTCGTCGCATTCTGGCGGAGGACGAAGGCAGGCGCTGCTGCGCAAGCCGCGGGTCTCATTATCATCGCAATGGCCGGATTGTTGCTGTTCTGGCCGCAAGCTGCCAATGCCGCGGCGAACTGGACGCTCGATCCTGCCGCCTCGGTGCTCACCTACCAGTCGGTCAAGAAGAACACGATCGTCGAGACCAACAAGATCAGGAACATCACCGGCACGCTGAGTTCCGCCGGTGACGCCAAGATCAGCTTCGATCTCAATTCCGTCGACACGGGTGTCGATCTCCGCAATGTGCGCATGCGCTTCCTGTTCTTCGAGACATTCAAGTATCCGACGGCCGAGCTGACGGCCAAGGTGGACCCGGCCGCATTTGCCGACTTGCCGGTCAAACGCCGGATCAAGGCAACCTTGCCATTCCGGCTGAGCCTGCACGGTGTCGACAAGGACCTGGAGGCGAGCGTCGTCGTGACCATGATCAGCGACACTCAGGTCTCCGTTGCTTCCGAGGCTCCCGTCGCGGTGCATGTCGAGGACTTCGGCCTGCTGCCGAACGTCGACAAGCTGCAGCAGGCCGCCAATGTGACGAACATAGTGCCCACCGCCTCGGTGTCCTTTGACTTCGTCTTCATTGCCGACGGCAGCAAGCCGGCCGCGGTTCAGACCGTCGCTGCTGGCGCCGATATCGGTCCGGTGGCCACCGATGCCGCGAAGACCAATTTCAGCGATGAGGAGTGCCTCAACCGGTTTGCCGTGCTGTCGCGCACCGGCGCCATCTACTTTCGCCCGGCAAGCGTCAGGCTCGATGCCAAGAGC
This sequence comes from Mesorhizobium sp. B2-4-14, assembly GCF_006442155.1. Classification (NCBI taxonomy): domain Bacteria; kingdom Pseudomonadati; phylum Pseudomonadota; class Alphaproteobacteria; order Hyphomicrobiales; family Phyllobacteriaceae; genus Mesorhizobium; species Mesorhizobium sp. B2-4-14. The sequence goes on from NZ_VFVA01000055.1 coordinate 21,061, forward strand.
CGTCCGCTGCTGGCGGAGGTCGAAGGTGTCGTCGGCAAGTGTCCGACGCTCAAGGTCGAAGTGTCCGGCCACACCGACTCCGATGGATCGCCCGAGGCAAACAAAACGCTTTCGGAACGGCGCGCCCAGGCGGTTGCCAATGCGTTGGTCGCCGACGGCGTGCCGCGCAGCCAGATCAGTGCCGCCGGCTATGGCGAGGATAGGCCGGTTGCCGCCAACGACACGCCAAAGAACAAGGCGCTCAATCGGCGGATCGAATTCTCCGCCACGAAGCTCGCGAACTGAGGTCGGGGTGGGCTCCCGTCCAATCGCGTTTTGCGCCGGCCTGCTTCGCGGCGCCGGTCTTGCCGCCCTTGTCTTGCTTTTGACTTTGACGGCCGCCAGCGCCGAGCGCCGGGTCGCGCTCGTGCTCGGCAACTCGCAGTACCAGCACGCCGCGCCGCTCGCCAACCCCGTGCGCGATGCCCAGGCGATGGCCGAGCGCTTGCAGAACCTTGGTTTCGAGGTGATCTCCGGCTTCGACCTCACCAAGCAGCAGACCCAGGCCACGGTCGCCCAGTTCGCCAAGCAGGTGCGCGGCGCCGATGTGGCGCTTTTCTTCTATGCCGGCCACGGCTTGCAGGTTTCAGGCAAGAACTATCTGCTTCCGGTGGATGCCGCGCTCGAGGACGAGACCTCGCTCGACTTTGAGACCGTGTCTGTCGATTTCATCCTGCGCCAGATGTCTCGTGAGACCAGCATAAGGCTGGTGTTCCTGGACGCATGCCGCGACAATCCCTTGGCCGATGTGCTGGCAAAGACCGCGGGCATCAAAGGTGCAAGCAGCGGGCTTGCGGAAATTCCGATCGAGAATGGCGGCGCGGGAACGCTCGTCGCCTTCGCGGCCAGTCCCAACCAACTCGCCTATGATGGCTCCGGCGACCATTCGCCCTTCACGACGGCATTGCTCCAGCACATTGGAGAATCCAATGTCTCCATCACCGAAGCGATGAACAGGGTGACCAGCGACGTCTTCAAGGCGACCGCCGGCAAGCAACGCCCCTGGATCAATGTTTCTTTGACCACCGAGGTTGTCCTGCACAAGGTCGATTTCAACGCGCCGCTGATCGTCGGCGAGGCGAGCGTTCCGCCGGCTGAAGCCGGCTCCGGAACCCGCAACACCGGCGCGTCGTCAGGCCTGGCCGACGACCAGCTTGCGCTCGATCTTCTACGCGCGAAAATCCCCAAGCTGGCGACTGACGGCCCGATTCTTTTCGATCGTCCCGTCAAGTTCGGCGACCCGGCGATCGACGGCAAGAGCATCGCCCAGTTGATCAGGAGCGAACCACTTTTCAGTCCGGTGGAAGGCCTCGACAAGTCGGTTTGGGAAGGCAAGCACTGCGACACCTGCCATGAGTGGAACGAAACAAGATTGTGCGAGCAGGCGAAGAATTTCGCCGCCAACGACGTCTCGGTCCTGCGCCTGCAGCATCCGCTCGGTACCCGCTTCAAGGTCGCTCTGGCCAGATGGGCACAAGGCGGTTGCCGGTGATGCTGGCCTGATGCCAGCATGACGGCGAATAGGGATCGGCGAAAGCCGTTACGCCTCCATCTCCGCCATCTGGATGCCCATTTCGACAAAGGCGGAAAGCACGGTAAACCGGTCCGCCAGCGAGGCGCGGGCCAGCCCGGCCAGAATTCCGGCATTGACGGCATGGGCGGCAGGAAATCCGGTCGACACCATGTTGAGGGTCGGCTCACGCCACACCGCTGCCAAAGCGATCCAGGCGGCCGGTGTCGCCGGCGGCAGGTCCAAGGCATTGCTCAGGGCAGCTTGATGGCGAGGATTGTCGGGTTCGCCGACGCGGTCGTGGACAAGCGCCAGCAATTCGAGATCCCGCTCCGCGAGGAGCTCAACAAGATTGCTCAGGCATTCATGTCCCCACCAGACGGCGGCTCGCTCGGGCAGGAGATAGGCGCAGAACGTGACGGCTTCTTCCGGCACCCGCCCGGCAAGCAGGGCACGGCAAAAATCAAGCGGCGGCTGACCGGTGGCCAGCGATTTCATGTCCCTGGCGATGGCGGGACAAGCAAGAAACAGATCCCGTGCCGTTCTGTATCCGAGTTCATTGGCCATGGCTGCCACACCCCGAAAGCCAGCGGAATAGCACTGAAGCCTGTGGCCGGGCGCCGGTCAAGCGTCAGTGTTGGCAGGTCGGCAGCCACGAGCAGCACGCGTTTGTTCGCAGACAATCGCTTGCCGATTTGATATGGTACGCGCCAGCGAAATCCTCTCGGACAGGAGTAACGGTCATGCGATGGGGCAGTTCAGCCTTGGCATTGGCGGCCATGCTTCTTTCAACGCATGTCTGCGCCGATCCGCTTCAGAAGTCGGAAGACATCGTGAAGTTCTTCGCCGGCCAGCCAGGCAATCTGGGCGCCTCGCGCGGCATCTGCGTCGGCACGGAGGAAGAGTGCAAGAGCAAGGCTGAGAAGACTGGCTCGGCTTCACAAAAAACCGGTCTCGACATGATGATCAATTTCGCCCTTGATTCCGCGCAACTCGACCAGATCGCGCGCACCGAACTCGACGAGTTCGCCAAGGCGCTGAAGGACAATCGGCTGAAAACGTTCAGCTTTGTCGTTGAAGGTCATACCGATGCAACCGGCTCGGATCGCTATAACCAGGACCTTTCGCAGCGAAGGGCGCAGTCGGTGGCGGCCTTCCTGACCGCGAACGGCGTGGAATCTACCAGGCTCGAAGCAATCGGCCTTGGCAAATCGCATCCGCGCGTCGCCAATCCTTACGATCCTGTCAACCGCCGCGTGGAAATGCGCATCAGGACCGAGTAGGCAATTGGCGCCAGGCCGATCCATTAAAGGCGATACAGTCAAACGGGAGTCCAACTCCAGGAAAATCGTGAAACGGCTTTCCCGGGAAAAGCGCATCGCGCCTTCCCTTGGGAGTTGCCTCAAAACCAAAACAAAGAGATAGAGCGGTTCACCGTTTCCTCGAAGCGGTGAAATGCGCTAGAGCGTCGGGCGAATAGGGTGAATCGTTGGGATTCCCTTTTCGACTGAAGTCTGATTCCTATGGATGCGGAGGT
>NZ_VFVA01000056.1:0-23460 GCF_006442155.1 Mesorhizobium sp. B2-4-14
CCCGAAAAACAAGGTCGAACCCTCCCTCCGCGGTTCGTCGGCGGAATGTGCCCGACAAGCATTAACGATCCGCTAACCTTAACGGAGCAACCGAGCGGTTCCTGCTGCGTTATTCCGTCCGGTTGTCTGGTGGACCAAGGCCGCGTTATAAGCCCGCAGGGGTGTTGCTAATGTATGGACGGATAGGGCCTTTCTTGCTGGGCGTGACGCTGCTTTTCGGCAGTGGCTGCTCGCGAAGCTATGACGGCACGGTCATCATCCCGCGACCCCTCGACGCCAGGCGTTTCTGGGATCGGCCGCCGCCCAATGTCGACTACCAACCGCAGGTCAACAATGGCGCCATTCCGGTGCCGCCGCAGCAGCCTGGGCAGATTTCCGAACGCAAGGTCGTGAAGCCGGCCATGCAGAGACGGCGCCAGACGAGGCTTTCGCCGCCGTCTCCGCCATCCTCCGAGCCGGAAAGGCAACTGGCCTGCAGGAATGTGAGCGCGCCAGGCGAAAGGGTTCGCATGGTCTGCGACTAGGGCAATCCTCGCAAAGCTGCAAAGCAGCTTTCCGCTCGGAATTGCTCGAGACCAAAATTACTTGGAGCCGTTCTTCGTTTCCGCGAAACAATGAACTGCCCCCGCAATTCGCCAGAGCTTTGTGGCAAACAGCGCACCTATAGCGATGCCGCGCCCTTCTTAGGCTCCTTTGCCCCTAGTTTGTCGAGCGCAAGCCGAACCTGGCGCAAATCGTCCTGCCACCCATCATCTTCGCCCATCGGGCTTTCCGACGCGGCTCGCTGCAGCCCGCGTGCCTCGGATTCGATCTTGCGCAGTTCAGCGATCTTCTCATCCTTGGTCAGTGAGCCGTCCTCGACGATCTCCAGAACCCTCATTTCCCTGAACGTGGCCATGGCGTCTCTCCCGGCTGGTGTCGATCACAACGCCGCAAGCACGCGGCTGTTCCAGGCAGATCACGGTTCTATCGGGCAAGCGGCAGGCTCCTCGCTACCGGGAAGTGGCCGGGCCCTGCCACGCGCACCCGGCCGCTTGCCGGCCTCGATCGACTGCCGCTGGCCGATACCCGGAGTGTAGGGCGCTGCACCTTTCGTCTAGTTACTGGCAGGGTCCGCGCAAGCGTTGAAGAAGCCGGCCGTGGCAGTTCGCGCCGTGCATTTGCGCTGTTTACCGGGCGAACGATCAATCCGTCGTTACCGGGGCCTGCTCCTGAAACCTTGCTCGGGTTGCGGCGTTGAAGGGGCAAAGGAGAACGCGGATGTCGATCCACTTCACGGTATCGGAACTGACAAGGAACCTTTTTCATTCCCTGGGGCTGGATCACGAGCGCGCGCCAAGGCCGCTCACTCCCGAGCAAAACCTGTTGCTGGAGTGCTATCTGGCCGGGCAAATTCCGGAATCGGCGTGGAGCGACTATGTCTTCGAAACACCGGACCTGGCACGGCATGCCAAGGTACGGCGCCTGAGCCACTGACCGGGGGCTCGCCCGAAAAGCCATCCTGGCAGAGCTGGAAGCCGTTGCCGGACCGTTGATATATATATGAGCTTTCCCGGCCCCATCTGCGTCAGGACAACCCGGAAAACTCTGCAAGAACGGCTATTTCTTCGGCGAGACGAATTGCAGCGTGAAGACGTTGCCGCCTATGCCTTGAGCCAGCGTCGGCGAAAAGCTCAGCGGCGTGCAATTCTTGACCGCCGCGACCGCCGCGTCGATGAACGACTTCCGCGCCTTGTCGTCACCGGCCACCTTGGCGGCGGTCGGCCGCGGCGCGCCGATCAGCGTGCCGTCGCGTTTGAAACTGAAGCTCAGGGTTACGGTCGAATCCCCGGCATCGGGCGGCGGCGTCCAGCATGCCTGAATCGCTGCCCCGACATCATCCATAGTGTTGAGCGTTGCGGCATGCAACGGGAGGACTGTGCCAACCAGCATTCCGCCGGCGATGATCAGCGTCGCAGCCATGCTTTTCATTGCAAGCCCTCATCTCGCTCCCAGGCCGACATTCTTTGCCCGACCCGTTGAAAGGGATGTTAGAGCCAACGCCGGCAATGACAATATCCCGGCGCAAAAAGTTGATGCTCTGGCGTTGCCTGATCGCTGTCCCGTGATGTTCCAGCATGGGGCCGAAAAGCAAAAGGCCGGCAATGAGCCGACCTTTCCTTTCACCGATATTGCGCCAGTACATCCGTGGTCGCGCGGTGAATTCCTGACAGTAGACAGGGGCTTGGTTAACGAACCCTTAACCTCAGGCCGTCGCCTGCGACCTCACATGGGCGATATAGCCACGCACGTCGCCGGCCGGCTCGGCATAGGCCTTGCCGAGCTTCTTCTCGATCGTCGCCATGTACTCTTTCGCCCATTTGGGCAGCGGATAGTCGATGACAGCCAGGAATTCGAGCGTCGCCGCCAGCCGGATGTCGGCGATCGACGGATGCTTGCCGCCGATGAACGGCTTGCCGTTCCTGAAGAAGCTGTGGAAGATCTCCAGCGGCTCGGCGATCGCGGCCATGGCGGCCTTCTGCGCTTCGGACTTCTTGTCCGGGTGGGCGTCGCTGTGGCCGACCTCGCCGGCATATTGCGGGAAGCCGAGCAACGGATAGGTGGCGCGCGCCACATACGGGTAGAGCGTACCGACTAGATAGAACATAGCGCTGTCGACCATGGCCCGCTTGGCCGGCGCCTTGGGGTAGAATTTCTCCAGCCCGTGCTTGTTTGCGAGATACTGCATGATGGCGCAGCTTTCCCACAACACACCTCTGGGAAGGCCCTTGTCTTCGATCATCGGCGTCAAATGGGACGGGTTTCGCGCGGTGAATTCGGGCGAGCGCGTATGGCCCCAGGCATCGGTTTCGGCGGCATCCAGCCCGGCCGCGCGCGCGAACACCCGTACAGTCATGTTGTTGACGCTGGGCTTCAGCATGCTGAGCTTCACGGCAGGTTTCTTCGCCGGTTTCGCATTGCCCTTCGCAACGGGCCTGGCAGTAGCCTTGGCCGCCGGCTTTGCCGCCGGCTTTGCGGCTGATTTCGCCTCGGATTTCTTCGGACTCTTCGTCGCTGTCTTCGCCATTTGCTCCTCCCTCTGATCCGTTCAGTATGGATTCTTCGGTGTCCGGTCGTTCGACAAGGTTGCGCGGGAACGCTCGACGAGCGCCTGAATCGCGTCGGCGAGATGCACTTCCGTGATATTGTAGTCGCCGCGCGCCAAACGCAGCCTGTGCGCTTCCATCAGCACGTCGGCATGGGTAAAGCCCGCCGGCGGCTCGAAGCGGTAGGAGGCGAGCTCGATCAGCAGCCCGAGCGGATCTTCGAAATAGATCGAATCCATGAAGCCGCGATCCTTGACGCCGCTGTGCTTGATGTCGCGCTCGTCGAGCCGGGCGACCGCCTGCAGGAAGGTGACGCGCGACACCGCAAACGCGATGTGATGGACGCAGCCCGGATCGGTCGGCGTGCGCCGCTTCTGCGGCGTACGGCTCTCATCGGTGAAGACGGTGATCAGCCGGCCGTCGCCCGGATCGAAATAGAGATGGCTCTCGCTGGCCTTGTCGAGGTTGGGCTGTTCGAAAATGAACGGCATGCCAAGCGCGCCTTCCCAGAAATCGATTGAGGTCTGGCGCCCGGCGCCGACCAGCGTGATGTGATGGACGCCCTGCGATTGCAGTTTCTGCATTGGCCTCTCCCAGCGGCACCAGCCGCCCGTGCGGACCTGCCTGGCATCCGACGTTCTGCGCGCCGCCTGAGCCCGGCTTCAGATCCATGTCGTGATGCTAATGCAATCAGCCCTGCGGCGCCAGCAGCAACGGTTCCTAGCGATGCGCGGCAGTGCAAGGAGGCTTGGCGTTCAAGGTCGAGGGCTTTTCCAGATGATGCAGGGCATAATCGCAACGCGAAACCGCCCGTTCTGACCGAAGCCAGGCTATACCACAGCCCTAAGCTCCGTTTCCGCCAGTATCCCCACGCCGCCACACTCGGTGCAGGCGAGGGTCTTCCCGGGGCAACCGGTCTGATGCGTCCCTTGCGGACAGCAATGTCCTTTTGACGTACACCATCTTGAGCAATCGAAAACCTTGCCGCAGCCGTGGCAGCGCGGGCAAATTATCTTCACCGAGGCCATTCCAACTCTACCCCAACCCAAATCCGCGCTGCCGCGGATGCAACCCCGCGCCGCAACTAACAGAAATTGCTATGCTTTCAAGCGTCGCGGCCTGACTTTAATTGGGTGTATTCGGTCAATCGGTGACACCGGGTTGGTGGGTGACGAATCCGTTCGACGATCAGCCGGCTCGCAGCACCGAGGGTGGTGGGGCGCAAGCTTTTAACCGCTATTTTGACGGTTTTCCGTTGATCAGAGCTAAGTGCTTGATATGTCGTTGGTACGCCCAAGGGGAATCGAACCCCTGTTCCCGCCGTGAGAGGGCGGTGTCCTGACCGCTAGACGATGGGCGCGCTCAAGAACCGGCGATATAGGCTGACGGCCGACAAAAAGCAACTGGGGTTCGGCCGCTTTACCGCATCGAACAAAAAGCTGCCCGCGCGTTATCGCTTGGGCTCGATGAGGTCCCAGAGATTGCCGTGCAGATCGGCGAAAACCGCCACCGTGCCATAGGGCTCGAAACGCGGCGCCTCGCGGAATTCGACGCCCTGTTCCAGCATCGTCGCATGGTCACGTGCGAAGTCATCTGTTTCGAGGAACAGGAGAACCCGCCCGCCGGTCTGGTTGCCGATGCTTTTCCTCTGCGCCTCGTCCGACGCCTCGGCCAGGAGCAGTCTGGCACCTTGCCCGTTGGCCGGCGCCACCGCCACCCAGCGTTTGCCGTCGCCGAGATCGACATCCTCAACGAGCCGGAAACCCAGCCGCCCGACATACCACGCAATCGCCTCGTCATAGTTGGCCACGACCAGCGCAACGGTGGCAACACGGCGATGTTCGGCAAACCCGGTCATTGTTGCGGCCGGCCTATTTGTTGCGAATTGCAAAACGGCCGATCAGGCGGCGCTCCGCCGTGTCGTAGACGAAGATCGTACGGCCGCCGTCGGCAAGTTCGGCATCGATCGAGATGCGATTGCCGGACAGCGACTGGCTGACCACCTTGGCGCCGACCGGCAGCACGATGTCGGCGCCGATCGGCTCGCCCGCGGGTGCCTGGACGTCGCCGGCCAGCGACGGGCTCGCCGGCGGCGTGTTGCGCGCTTTGTAGACAAGGGCTCCGATCACCACCATAAGGGCAAGAAGCAGCAGGCCGAGATTGATCCCGACGAAACGGATGAGTTTCCTGCGAACCTTTTCGACTTCAGGGTCGAGCGGCTTTTCGTGATCTTCGTCGGCGATTGGCCTGACCATGGCAAACAGTTCCGGAACTTTTTCGATGAGCGCTCATAACGAAGAGGCCCCTGAATTAATAGAGGACCAATTCATGGCGGCCGCGCCGATCGTGCTTGTGGCGGGCGCGGATGCGGCCGGCCAGCGTCTGGATCAGTGGCTGGCCGCGACCCTCGGTCCGGACATGTCGCGCAGCCGCGTACAGGTGCTGATCCGACAAGGCGCGGTCGCGATCGATGGCAAGCCGGTCGAAGAAACCAAGCGCAAGATGACCGCAGGCGAAAGCGTATCAGTCGCCATGCCGGAACCGGAGCCGGCCTCGCCACGGGGTGAAAACATCGCGCTCGATGTGCTCTACGAGGACGATGCGCTGATCGTCGTCAACAAGCCGGCGGGGCTCGTCGTGCATCCCGGCGCCGGCAATTGGACCGGCACGCTGGTCAATGCGCTGATCCATCACTGCGGCGACAGCCTGTCGGGCATTGGCGGCGTGCGCCGGCCCGGCATTGTCCATCGCCTCGACAAGGAAACCAGCGGCGTCATGGTGGTGGCCAAGACCGACCGCGCCCACAAGGCCCTGTCCGAAGCCTTCGCCGATCACGGCCGAACCGGTGATCTCGAACGCGCCTATCTGGCTTTGGTGTGGGGCATACCGCAAAGGCCGACCGGAACGGTCGATGCACCGCTCGGCCGTGCCGCCGACCGGGTGCGTCGCGCCGTGGTGCCGGAAGGGCGCGACGACGCACGCCATGCCGTCACCCACTTCGCCGTGCAGGAGCGCTTCGGCGAAAACCAGCGGGAATTCGCCACCGCGAGCCTTGTCGAATGCCGGCTGGAAACCGGCCGCACCCACCAGATTCGCGTCCACATGGCCCATATCGGCCATCCCGTGGTTGGCGACCCCGACTATGGCCAGGTTTTCCGCACCAAGGCCAATCGGCTGCCGGAACCGCTGAAAAGTCAGGTCAAGTCATTTTCCCGGCAGGCTTTGCATGCCTGGCTCCTTGCATTTCGGCATCCCGATACCCATCTAACGATGAGGTTCGAGGCGCCGATGCCGGAGGACATGGAGAAACTCGTCGGCGGCTTCCGCGATCTCTGAACCTGCCATCAACAAGCTCGAAACCAGCCATCAAAAAACCTGACTGGCATTGTTCACTTCAGCGTGACACACTGTTTCGTGTTGAACAAATGCTGTCTTTTCTGGTTTTGTTCCTGTATACATCCGATGGCGCGAGCGAGCCTTATGGTGCTCGCGTCACATGCTCGCCGCGTTTCGGGGGCATTACTCCAATAGAGAGGGGGCGCTATCATGGCCCAGTCATTACCCAGTATCGTTTCCGGTGAAGGCGGTCTCAGCCGCTACCTGGAAGAAATCCGTCGCTTTCCCATGCTTCAGCCGCAGGAAGAGTACATGCTCGCCAAGCGTTATGCCGAGCATGAAGACACGTCCGCCGCGCACAAGCTCGTCACCAGCCATCTGAGGCTCGTCGCCAAGATCGCCATGGGCTATCGCGGCTACGGCCTGCCGATCGGCGAAGTGATCTCGGAAGGCAATGTCGGCCTGATGCAGGCCGTCAAGAAATTCGAACCCGAGCGTGGCTTCCGCCTCGCGACCTATGCCATGTGGTGGATCAAGGCCTCGATCCAGGAATACATCCTGCGCTCGTGGAGCCTGGTCAAGATGGGCACGACCGCCAACCAGAAGCGTCTGTTCTTCAACCTGCGCAAGGTGAAGGGCAAGATCCAGGCGCTGGACGACGGCGACCTCAAGCCCGACCAGATTGCCGAGATCGCCACGCGGCTGAACGTTTCCGAAGCCGAAGTCGTGTCGATGAACCGCCGCCTGTCGGGCGACGCCTCGCTCAACGCGCCGATCCGCGCGACGGAAGGCGAGTCCGGCGAATGGCAGGACTGGCTGGTCGATGACCACGAAAGCCAGGAGGAGATGCTGATCGAGCAGGACGAGTTGGAGAACCGGCGCGGCATGCTGTCGGGCGCTCTTGCCGTGCTCAACGATCGCGAGCGGCGCATTTTCGAGGCCCGTCGCCTCGCCGAGGAGCCGCTGACCCTGGAAGAGCTGTCGGCCGAGTTCGACATCAGCCGCGAGCGCGTGCGCCAGATCGAGGTGCGCGCCTTCGAGAAGGTGCAGGACGCGGTCAAGGCCGCCGCCAAGCGCCAGACCCAGGCGCTGCGCACCATCGAGGCGCAGCCGGCGGCTTAACGTCGGGTTCGGTTAGAAACAAAAGCGGCGTCAGGAAACTGGCGCCGCTTTTTTGTGTTCGGGTGCTTGGCAAAAACGAGGCGACAGTTGATCCCCCTTGCGGGCAGATCAGCAGTTTCACTGACGGCATCTGCCTTACAGCCTCGAGTGCCGGCAGTAGCACTGCCTACAGCCCATCCAAGGGAAACTTCAGATACCGCCTTCCGTTGGCTTCCGGTTCCGGCAGGCGCCCGCCATTCATGTTGATCTGCAAGGCATGCAGGATCAGCCGCGGCATCGGCAATGTCCGGTCGCGCGCCTCGCGCAGGGCGACGAACTCGGCCTCGCTGTGTGCGGCAACGAGATGGATGTTGCTGGCCTTCTGCACGGCGACCGTACTTTCCCACCGGGGCTCGCGGCCACCGGTCTGATAATCGTGGCCAACGAACACGCGCGTCTCGTCGGGCAGCGCCAGGATCTCCTGGATCGAGCGCCACAGCCGCGCGGCACTGCCGCCGGGAAAGTCCGCCCGCGCCGTGCCGCTGTCGGGCATGAACAGCGTGTCATGCACGAAGGCGGCGTCACCGATCACATAGGTGATCGAGGCCAGCGTGTGTCCGGGCGAGAACAGCACCTTGACCGGGATGGTCCCGACCTGGAAGATCTCGCCTTGCCTGAACAGCCTGTCCCACTGCGAGCCGTCGGCCAGAAAATCCGGCCAGTTGTAGATCACCTTCCACAGTGCCTGGACGTCGACGATCCTGTCGCCGATCGCCATCGGCGCTCCTGTCTTCTCGCTCAGATAATGCGCGGCCGAGAAATGGTCGGCATGCGGGTGCGTGTCGAGGATCCACTCGAGTTCCAGCCCGTTTTCCCTGACAAAATCGAGCACCACATCGGCGCTCCTGGTCGCCGTTGCGCCGGATCTCTCATCGAAATCGAGAATCGGATCGATGATGGCGCACCGCCTCGTCGCCGGATCGGCGACGACATACTGGACGGCCCCCGTCGGCTTGTCATAGAAACCCCTGACCTGCGGTCTTGCCAAAGCCACGTCCAAAGCGAGCTTCCCCAACCCATTGCCGGCCGGAACGATTTTCTCCGCCGAACCCCGGCAGAGGCATGGTTGTCCACCCAAGCGGGCCAGTCAAGCATGACTTGGCCCGGGAGGAAGGAAAAGGCAAAAACCGTTGCGGCGGCTGTTTCAGGCGGACGGCTGCTTGGTCTTCCTGAGATAGGGCAGGATGGTCTCGTAGGCGCCGAAGCGCTTGATCGCGTCCTCGTTGGAAACAGCGGCGGTGATGATGACGTCCTCGCCCTGCTTCCAGTTCGCCGGCGTCGCCACCTGATGCTTGGCGGTCAGTTGCATGGAATCGACCGCGCGCAGAATCTCGTCGAAGTTGCGGCCCGTGGTCATCGGATAGGTCAGCACCAGCTTGATCTTCTTGTCCGGCCCGATGACATAGACCGAGCGCACGGTGGCGTTGTCGGCGGGCGTGCGGCCTTCCGAGGTCTCGCCAGCGCCTGCCGGCAGCATGTCGTAGAGCTTGGCGACCTTGAGGTCCTTGTCGCCGATCAGCGGATAGTGAACCGATTGGCCGGTCGCCGTCCTGATGTCGGCCTGCCATTTTTCGTGGCTCGCGACCGGATCAACCGAAATGCCGATGATCTTGACATTGCGCTTCTTGAACTCGCCTTCGAGCCCCGCCATCGTGCCAAGCTCGGTCGTGCAGACCGGCGTGAAATTCTTTGGATGGCTGAACAGGATCGCCCAGCCGTCGCCGATCCAGTCATGGAACTTGATCGTCCCTTGCGTCGTCTCCGCGGTGAAATCCGGTGCAATGTCGTTGATACGAAGGCTCATGGCTTATCCCTACCTTGTGACAAATGCCGCCAACCCACTGCCGCGGCTCGGCACCCTTTCTAGCACCCTCGGCAGCGACCTACAAAATGCTTAAAGCCCCCAGCGGCAGCGCTGCCGGCGAAATTTCCGTCCTTCATGGCAGGGACGGCAGGAGTTTTCAGATATCCGCTGAACCCATAACGCCCAGAGGGGTCCGACTGGAAGAGCGATCAGGCCTTGTTGATCGCCAGCGTCACCGTCAGATCTTCCATGCGCTGCGCCAGCGCGCCAAGCGCGTTGGTCAGCACGCTGTCGTTCCTGTCAGCCTTGGTTAGCGCCTCGTCGCGGGTCTTGCGCAAGGTCAGCACTTCGCTTTCCATGCCCTTGACGCGTTTCTGCAGTTCCGAAAGCTCGTCCATCACCATGATCCCGGCCATCACGGTCAGGCGCTGGTCGCCGATCTCGCCAAAAGAATCCTTCAGATGCGAGACATAGCGGTCGAAGCGCTCGGCAAGGTCGATCAGATGCTCTTCCTGGCCCTCGTCGCAGGCCATGCGATACTGCTTGCCGTCGATTGAAACCGTGACCTGTGCCATGGGCCAGCTCCTATCTGTCCAACACGGCGCGGATGGTTTCCATGGCGGTCACCAGCCGTCGCGATACTTCCTTGTTGGCATCTTCCAGCCGTTCGGCGCGCGCTTCGGAATTGTCGAGTTCCTGCGCCAGCCGCGAGCGGTCGGCATTCATCCGCTGCACCTCGGCCTCGGCTTCCGAATAGTCGCGTTCATGCTCCAGCTTGGCCGCGACGGCATTTTCCAGCCCTTCAATGGCCTTGCCCAGCCTTGCGATCACTTCCTTGAGCGTGGTTTCCCCGGTCATGGCCTTCGTCCTGTGCCCTGCCCATCACCGAATCGTTCGCGTTCAGAACGCGTTATCCCCGAAACATTAGGCACCGGGTGAAGGCGACGTCAACAAAGCTCTCGCGACTGTCCCCTGCTAACGCTAATGTAGGCCCGCCGCCGGCATCACAAGACCGGCAAATGTGCACCCGATTTGTTGACTAAAAACCCGCGCCTGCTATGTGTCGCGCACCCTTTTCAAGGGCTCTCCCAAGCCCAAAACCCTCACCCCGGAGGAACCATGACGTCGCGTGAACAACATGACCGGATGGCCAATGCGATCCGTTTTCTCTCCATGGACGCCGTCGAAAAGGCGAATTCCGGCCATCCCGGCCTGCCCATGGGCTGCGCCGACATCGCCACGGTACTGTTCACCCGCTTCCTGAAATATGACCCCAAGGCGCCGCACTGGCCCGACCGCGACCGCTTCATCCTGTCGGCTGGCCATGGCTCGATGCTGCTCTATTCGCTGCTGCACCTGACCGGCTACGAAGACATGACCATCGACCAGATCAAGCATTTCCGCCAGTTGGGCTCCAAGACCGCCGGCCATCCCGAATACGGTCACGCCACCGGCATTGAAACCACAACCGGCCCGCTCGGCCAGGGCCTCGCCAATTCGGTCGGCTTCGCGCTCGGCGAGCGCATCATGAACGCCGCCTTCGGCAAGGACCTCGTCGACCACTACACCTATGTGCTGGCCGGCGACGGCTGCCTGATGGAAGGCGTTAGCCAGGAAGCCATCGCGCTTGCCGGGCACCTCAAGCTCAACAAGCTGATCGTTTTCTGGGACAACAACAACATCTCGATCGACGGCCCGGTATCGCTGGCCGACAACACCGACCAGGTCGCCCGCTTCCAGGCCTCGGGCTGGAACGCCAGCCATATCGACGGTACGGATCCGGAAGCGATCGCCTATGCCATCGAAGCCGCCCGCCATTCCGACAAGCCGACGATGATCGCCTGCAAGACGACCATCGGCTTCGGCGCGCCGACCAAGGCCGGCACCAACAAGGCGCACGGCTCGCCGCTCGGCGCCGATGAGATCGCCGGCGCCCGCAAGTTCTTCAACTGGGACTCGCCGCCCTTCGAAATCCCGGCCGACATCCTCGACGCCTGGCGCACCGCCGGCAAGGCTGGCGTCAAGGCCCGCATCGACTGGGAAAGCCGCCTTGCCAAGGCCGACGCCAAGCTGAAGGCCGAGTTCGAGCGCCGTCTCGCCGGCAAACTGCCGTCCAACTTCGACGCCGTCATCGCCGACTACAAGAAGAAGCTGTCCGTCGACAAGCCGAAGGTCGCTACCCGCAAATCGTCGGAAATGGCGCTGGAGGTCATCAACGGTGCCGTGCCCGAAACCATCGGCGGTTCGGCCGATCTGACCGGCTCCAACAACACCAAGACCAGCCAGACCAAGAACATCACGCCTGATGACTACGGCCAGCGCTATGTCCACTACGGCATCCGCGAGCACGGCATGGCCGCCGCGATCAATGGCCTGACGCTGCATGGCGGCCTTATCGCCTATGGCGGCACGTTCCTCTGCTTCTCGGACTACGCCCGCCCCGCGATGCGGCTTTCCTCATTGATGGGCATCCGCTCGATCTTCGTCATGACGCATGATTCCATCGGTCTGGGCGAAGACGGTCCGACCCACCAGCCGGTCGAGCATCTGGCGGCATTGCGTGCCATTCCTAACCACAATGTCTTCCGTCCGGCCGACGCGGTGGAAGCCGCCGAGTGCTGGCAGATCGCCCTTGAATCGGAAAAGACGCCGTCAACGCTGGCGCTGACCCGGCAGAACCTGCCTACGGTGCGCACCGAGTTCACCGAAAAGAACCTGAGCGGCCAGGGCGCTTACGAACTGGCCGCCGCCAGCGGTGAAGCCGCGGTGACCATCTTCGCCACCGGCTCCGAGGTCGAGATTGCGCTTGGCGCCCGCGACCTGCTGGAGAAGCATGGCCATCCGACCCGCGTCGTCTCGGTGCCTTGCTTTGAACTGTTCGACAAGCAGAGCGACGATTACCGCAAGAAGACGACCGGCGACGCGCCGATCAAAATGGCGATCGAAGCCGGTATCCGCCAGGGCTGGGATCATTTCATCGGCTCGGACGGCATCTTCGTCGGCATGACCGGCTTTGGCGCCTCGGGCACCATCGAACAGCTCTATCCGCATTTCGGCATCACCGCCGAGGCGGCCGCCAAGGCAGCCGAAGCTCGCCTGCACGGCAAATAAGGCCTGGTCCCGCCGCGAGGTCGCCTAGGCGACTTCGCGGGGCTGGATCGACTAAATCGATTTAAATCCATGCCGCTGCGGCTGGATTCTTTGTCCGTCCGCCGCTATGAAGCTGCGGACCAATTGTCCGCCCTCCATCTCCCCGGGAGAGAAAAATGACTGTCAGAGTTGCCATCAACGGATTCGGCCGCATCGGCCGCAACATACTGCGCGCCATCCATGAATCCGGCCGCAAGGACATCGAGGTCGTCGCCGTCAATGATCTTGGCCCGGTCGAGACCAATGCGCACCTGCTGCGCTTTGACAGCGTGCATGGCCGCTTTCCCCATGAAGTGTCCGTTTCCGGCGACCAGATCACGGTTGGCAAGGAAAAGTTCAAGGTCACCGCGATCAAGGATCCGACGCAATTGCCGTGGAAGGAACTGGGCATCGACGTCGCGCTCGAATGCACCGGTATCTTCACCGCCCGCGACAAGGCCGCCGCGCACCTGACCGCCGGCGCCAAGCGCGTCCTCGTTTCGGCTCCCGCAGAAGGTGCCGACCTCACCGTCGTCTACGGCATCAACCACGACAAGCTGACCAAGGACCATATCGTCATCTCGAACGCGTCCTGCACCACCAACTGCCTTGCGCCGCTGGCGGCCGTGCTGCACGAGACGGTCGGCATCGAAAAAGGCATGATGACGACGATCCACTCCTACACCGGCGATCAGCCGACGCTGGACACCATGCACAAGGATCTCTACCGCGCCCGCGCCGCGGCCCTTTCGCAGATCCCGACCTCGACCGGCGCCGCCAAGGCGATCGGCCTTGTGCTCCCCGACCTCAAGGGCAAGCTCGACGGTATCTCCATCCGCGTGCCGACCCCGAACGTCTCGGTCGTCGACTTCAAGTTCATCGCCAAGCGACCGACCACGGTGCAGGAAATCAACGACGCGGTCATCGCCGCCTCGAACGGCAAGCTGAAGGGCGTGCTGTCGGTCACCCATCATCCGAACGTCTCGGTCGACTTCAACCACGATCCGCATTCCTCGATCATGGCGCTCGACCAGACCAAGGTGATGGACGGCAACTTCGTCTCCGTGCTGTCGTGGTACGACAACGAGTGGGGCTTCTCCAACCGCATGTCCGATACCGCCGTCGCTTTCGGCAAGACCATCGCCTGATCGCGAGCCAGTCTCGACAGATCAGAACGCCCGGCTTCGGCCGGGCGTTTTCGTTTGCCGAAGCAACAACTCCAGAACCGTCGAAAATCAGCGGCATTGGGCAAAAAACCATCCGGCCGCCTTGCACTGGCCATGCCTTCGCCCCACTCTCCCGCAAAGCGAGAAAGCAGAGGAATTCGAGGGGCAAATCACGGATGGAGCACGCGATCTATCTCGTCACGCTGGTCGGCACGGCGCTGGTTGTCGCCGCCGCGTTTTCGAGCCTGATCGCCTTCCGCTTCGGCGCTCCCCTCCTGCTTCTGTTTCTCTGCATCGGGCTCGCCACCGGAACTGACGGCCTCGGCATCGAATTCGACAATGCCCGTGTCGCCTATTTTGCCGGCTCACTGGCGCTGGCCATCATCCTGTTCGATTCCGGCTTCGGCACACCGCTCAACGCCTTGCGGCAGGCCGCGGGGCCGGCCCTGTCATTGGCCACGGTCGGCGTGGTGCTGACCACGGGCCTGTTCGGAGCCGCCGCCCACTCCATGCTCAACCTCTCCTGGTTGGAATCCTTCCTGCTCGGCGCCGCCGTCGCCTCGACCGACGCCGCGGCGGTGTTCTTCCTGCTGCGCGCCGGCGAGATCAATCTGCGCGAGCGCGTGCGCTCCACCCTCGAGGTGGAGTCCGGCACCAATGACCCGATCGCCATCTTCCTGACCATCACGCTGGTCGAGATCATCGCCGCCCATGCGAACCCTGAAGCCAATGTCCTGGTCACCAACCTGATCCTCGGCTTCGTCATCAATATGGGCCTCGGCGCCATTGTCGGCGTGCTGGGCGGCCTTGCCATCGTGCGCCTCGTCGACCGGCTCAATCTCGACCATGGCCTGCTGCCGATCTTCGTGCTGACCCTGTCGCTGATGGTCTTCGCCGCCGCCGGCGCGATCGGCGGCTCGGGCTTCCTGGCGGTCTATCTCGCCGGCCTCATATCAGGCAATTCCGACATCCGCGCCGTCACCATCCTGAAGCGCTTCCAGGACGGCATGTCGTGGCTGGCGCAGATCATCATGTTTCTGATCCTCGGCCTGTTCGCGACGCCCTCGCAATTTCCGGCGATCATGGTGCCGGCGGTGCTGCTCGGCCTGTTCCTGATGTTTGTGGCGAGACCGGTCGCGGTCTGGCTCTGCTTGATCCCGTTTCGCCTGCCGCGCCCCGAAGTCGCCTTCGTCTCCTGGGTCGGCCTGCGCGGCGCCGTCTCGATCCTGCTCGCCATCACCCCGCTGCTCGGTGGATTGGAGAACGGCCGCACCATCTTCAACGCCGCCTTCATGATCGTCCTGGTTTCGCTGGTCATCCAGGGCTGGACCGTTGGCCCGTTGGCGCGCCGGCTCGGCCTTATCGTGCCGGCGCGGCTCGGGCCGCTGGACAAGGTCGAACTGGAGCTTCCCGGTTCCGCCCATCACGAGCTTCTCGCCTATCGCGTGGCTCAAGGCAGTCCGGTGGCGCGCGGCGAACGCATTCCGCGCTGGGCCCGTCCCTCGCTGGTCCTGCGTGACGGCCGCTCGATGCGTTTCCAGGACATGGGGCGGTTGGCCGCCGGCGATCAGGTCTACATCTTCGTGCCGGACCGCTATCCTCGCCTGCTCGACAAGCTGTTCGCCAGCCGGGCCGTGGTCGATCCCGAGGATGCCGATTTCTTTGGCGCCTTCGCCGTCGACCCGGCGCGCTCCGCCGCCGAACTGGAAGCCGCCTACACGCCAGGCCTGACCGAGGCGGAGCAGAAGCTCACCGTCGGCGCGCTGGTCACCGCGCGGCTCGGCGGCCATGCCGAATATGCCGACCGCGTGCTGCTCGGTCCAATCGAGCTGATCGTCAGGGATGTCGACGACAAGGGCAGGATCACGGGCCTTGGCCTTTCCTTTGAGCCGACCGCGCCGGTGGCGCGGGTGCCGGTCTTCCTCAGCGCCGGCGAGATGGGCGACCGTTTGAGCGCCTTTATCCGCAACTGGCGCAAGCCGGCGCAGACGCAGGCAGCGCCGGCACGGACTGACGACGCCGAGCCACCGGTTGAAAAGGCGACGACCGGGAACTGACGACGGCGATCACTCCATCCGCCTGGGGCAGCCCTCACGGACCATGTCCCCGCCCGCCTCAAAATTTCGCGCCCCGCCCTGTCAAAGCCTTGCATCGCCGCCGATGCGGGGTATGGTCCCGGCGATTTCCTAGGAAAGGGACCGGCATGGCTGCCTTCAAGACACTGGATGATATCGGCAACATCAGCGGTAAGCGCGTGCTGGTGCGCGTCGACCTTAACGTTCCCGTCGCCGACGGCAAGGTCACCGACGCCACGCGCATCGAGCGTATCGCGCCGACCATCGCCGAACTGTCCAGCAAAGGCGCCAAGGTCATCCTGCTCGCCCATTTCGGCCGCCCCAAGGATGGCCCTTCGCCCGAATTCTCGCTGGAGCCGATTGCAAAAGCCACGGCCGAAGTGCTTGGGCGCCCCGTGGGCTTCGCCGGCGATTGCGTCGGCGACACGGCAGGCAGCGCCGTTGCCGCCATGAACAAGGGCGACGTGCTGCTGCTCGAAAACACCCGCTTCCATAAGGCCGAGGAGAAAAACGACCACGCCTTCACCGATCGGCTCGCCGCCAATGGCGATATCTTCGTCAACGACGCCTTCTCGGCGGCCCACCGCGCCCACTCTTCCACTGAAGGGCTGGCGCGTCTGTTGCCGGCCTTTGCCGGCCGCACCATGCAGGCCGAGCTCGAGGCGCTGGAAAAGGGACTGGGCAATCCGGCCCGGCCGGTCGTCGCCATCGTCGGCGGAGCCAAGGTCTCAACCAAGATCGAGCTGTTGATGAACCTAGTGAAGAAGGTCGACGCGCTGGTCATCGGCGGCGGCATGGCCAACACCTTCCTCGCCGCGCGCGGCACCGATGTCGGCAAGTCGCTGTGTGAGCATGATTTGGCCGCGACCGCCAAACAGATCATGATCGAGGCGGCCGAGGCAGGCTGCGCCATCATCCTCCCGGTCGATGGCGTCGTCGCCAAGGAGTTCAAGGCGGGTGCCGCCTGCGAGACCGTCGCCATCTCGGACGTGCCGACTGACGGCATGATCCTGGATGTCGGAGCCAAGACGGTGACGACGATCGGCGAATGGATCGACCGCGCCGCCACGCTGGTCTGGAACGGCCCGCTCGGCGCCTTCGAAATCGAGCCCTTCGACCACGCGACAGTGGCCGCGGCCAAGCACGCGGCGGCGCGCACCAAGGCCGGCAAGCTGGTCTCCGTCGCCGGTGGCGGCGATACGGTGGCGGCCCTCAACCACGCCGGCGTCGCCGACGACTTCACCTATGTCTCGACCGCCGGCGGCGCCTTCCTGGAATGGATGGAAGGCAAGCCGTTGCCCGGCGTCGACGTGTTGAAGCGGTAAGCAATTCCAGGAAAGTGTGAGACGGTTTTTCGTCCGGGATTTTGCATCAACACGGAGCAAACGAGGGCGCCAGAGACTTTCAATCGATTCGAGCTTTCCGATGCCATTCCTTTGGCGGTAGACTTCCATTAAGCGCGGAACGAACCCCTTCAGGAGAAGCATGATGAGCGAACGTCTCGAAGACATTGCCGCCGCGATGGTGGCCAACGGCAAGGGCCTGCTGGCCGCCGATGAAAGTTCTGGCACCATCAAAAAGCGCTTCGATGTCATCGGCGTCGAATCGACCGCCGACAGCCGCCGCGATTACCGCGAGATGATGTTCCGCGCCTCCAACGCGATGACCAAGTACATCTCCGGCGTCATCCTCTATGACGAGACCATCCGCCAGAAGGCGGCCGACGGCACGCCGCTGGTCGATATCATCAAGGCGGCCGGCGCCATTCCCGGCATCAAGGTCGATGCCGGAGCCAAACCCCTCGCCGGCTTTCCCGGCGACACCATCACCGAGGGCCTCGACGGCCTGCGCGAGCGGCTTGCCGACTATTACAAGCTCGGCGCCCGCTTCGCCAAATGGCGCGCGGTGATCGACATCGACACCACCAAGGGCGTGCCTTCGGCCAATTCGATCGCCTCGAACACTCACGCGCTCGCCCGCTACGCCGCCCTGTGCCAGGAAGCCGGCATCGTGCCGATCGTCGAGCCGGAAGTGCTGATGGACGGCGCCCACGACATCGCTACCTGCTACGAGGTCTCGAAGGCCACACTGATGAAGCTCTATGACGAGCTCTACGCGGCGCGCGTCGTGCTCGAAGGCACGATCCTGAAGCCGAACATGGTGCTGTCGGGCAAGAAGTCGGGCAAGGTGGACAGCCCCGAGGAGGTCGCCGAAAAGACCATAAAACTCTTCCGTGAGACGGTGCCGGCCGCCGTGCCGGGCATCGCCTTCCTATCCGGCGGTCAGGAGGACGAGGAAGCGACCGCCAACCTCAACGCCATCAACGCCATCGGCCCGCATCCGTGGAAGCTGACCTTCTCCTACGGCCGCGCGCTGCAGGCCGCGCCGCAGAAGGCATGGAGCGGCAAGGCCTCGAACGTCGCCGCCGGCCAGGCCGCCTTTACCCATCGCGCCCACATGAACCATCTTGCGGCATTGGGAAAATGGAAGCCAACGCTGGAAAGCGCCGCCTGATCGCAATTCGTCCGTCCTGCCGCGAACCCGGGCCGACGTGCCCGGGTTTTTGTTTGTGACTGTCGGACTTGGGCCAAGGTCTTCCCGTTCCTATTTCCTCAAGGCGTCACTGGCGGCGATGTCGGTTTGCGCCCATCCTGAACGTCCTTGGGGTGCAGACAGGGAGAGGTTCATGCATCGCAACAAGGTCGTTTCACGCGAAGACTGGTTCCAGGCACACAAGGCGCATTTGATCCGCGAGAAGGAACTGACGCGGTTGCGCGAGCGCATCGCGGCCGAGCGGCGTGAATTGCCGTGGCTGAAGATCAGGAAGGACTATGTCTTCGACACCGAGCAAGGGCCGAAGAAGCTGGCCGACCTGTTTGGCGCCAACAGCCAGCTGATCGTCTATCACTTCATGTTCGGGCCGGGCTGCGTCTATCATTGCGAGGGCTGCTCTTTCCTGGCCGACCATATCGATGGCGCAAACCGGCACCTCAGGCATCACGACGTGTCGCTCGTCGTGGTCTCACGCGCGCCCCTGGCGGAACTTCTGCCCTACAAACAGCGCATGGGCTGGAAATTCGACTGGGTGTCCTCCTATGCGTCGGATTTCAATTTCGACATGCAGGTTTCCTTCACCGACCGGCAGATCGCCACCGGCGACACCACCTACAATTTCGAGACCCGTCCCCGGACCTCGAAGGAGCTTCCGGGCACCAGCGTCTTTTACAGGGATGAGAATGGCGACATCTTTCTCACCTTCCTGTCGCGCGCCCGGGGTGGCGAGGCGCTGATCGGCACCTATGCCTATCTCGACATGACGCCGAAGGGGCGCAACGAAAATGGCCCCTATCATGGCCTGATGGACTGGGTCCGCCTGCATGACGAATATCAGGACCGTCACCCGACGCAGAACGATGAACCGCCTGGCTGCTGCGACTGAGATCGTTCACCTGCGCCGAAACTTACGCTAAGCCTGACGCAGATCGTTGCAGGGTATTGCCATGCGTTTCCCGGCCCTTTTCACCTGGCTCGCCTTTCCCATCTATGTCTGGCAGGGCTTGGCCGTGCGCCGCCGCACCACGCGTATGCTGCCGGCACAGGGCCCGGTCATGCATGAGATAGCGGGCAGCGCGCCGGCAATTTCGCTGCTGGTGCTGGGCGACTCCTCGGCCGCTTCGGTGGGCATCGGCAATTCCGAAAACGGACTTGCCGCGCAACTCGCCGTGCTGATCTCCCAGCGCACCGGCGGCGCCGTGCGCTGGCGTGCCGCCGGCTTCAATTCGGCGACGTCAGGCCAGATCCGAGACCACGTCCTGCCCAATCTGTCGGCCGAGCCATGGACGCATATCGTGCTCGCCATCGGCACCAACGACACCAAGAATTTCCACTCGGTGTCGCGCTTCAAGAAAGAGTTCGGCGGCCTGCTCTATGCGTTGCGCGCCAAATGGCCGGAAGCGCGCGTCGTGTGGTCGCCGGTGCTGGAGTTCACGCGAGCGCCGGCCATGCCGCCGCTGCTCGGCAAGATCCTGGAAATCCGCGCAACCGCAATGAACCGGATGGGCGAACGCCTCTGCCTGGAGCGCGGCGCGGTGCCGGCACCTCGCCTGCCGATCACCAATCCTGAAGCCGGCTTTGCCTCGGACGGCTTTCATGCCTCGGAAGCCGGCTACCGGGCCTGGGCGGAACATCTCGTCGGCCCGGTGCTTGGCGACTGAAGACCGACGGACAGTGCGGGGGCCTATGTCAAATGCCCAAGCACGGCCGCCAGCGAGATCGCTGCCATCGCGAGAACCGCCAGCTTCCAGAAATCGCTCCGTCGCTTGAGCCCGGGCCAGCCGAGTGGCTTGATGATCTGGATCACCATGAAACCGACAATGACAAGGGCGAGGAGTTTCGTCATGCCGCCTTTGATCAGCAACGCGGCCGGCTGTCAAAGCGCCTTCTTCGTTCCTGAGAATGAATACGCGCCGCGATCCGAACCGGAACGCGGCGTTGTCTTTCAGGGAACGACCTAGATCTACCTCAGCGGCTTGAGGCCGGCCTCGATCGAAGCGCGTTTTCCTTCGAGGAAGGGCGGCAGCGCCAGGCTTTCGCCAAGTGTCTCCAGCGGCTCGTCGGCGGTGAACCCCGGCCCGTCCGTGGCGATCTCGAACAGTATGCCGTTCGGCTCGCGAAAATAGAGCGAGCGGAAGTAATAGCGCTCGACCTCGCCGCTCGACGGCAGACGGAATTCGGTCAGGCGGGCCGTCCACTGATGCAGCGTCTCCTGGTCCGGCGCTCTGAAGGCGACATGGTGGACCGCACCGGCGCCTTGCCGCGCTGGCGCCAGTCCAGGCTGCACGGCAACATGAAGCTCCGCCGCCGGCCCGCCCGCGCCCATTTCGAAGACGTGGACCTGGCCCTCGCCGTCCGGCGAGGCATAGTCGCGGACTTCACGCATGTTCATCACCTTGGTCAGCACCGCCTCGGTGTTGGTGATGTCGGGAACGCTGATGACGATCGGCCCGAGCCCGCGGATTTGATGCTCGGCCGGTACCGGGCTTTGCGCCCAGGGATGGCTGCCGCCGCTGCCGCCATCGCTGACCAGCCGCAGACGCTGGCCCTCGGGATCTTCGAAATCCAGTGACGGGTAGCCGCCTATATCGGCAATCTCCCCTGTCACGACGCCCTCGCCGGCAAGATACTGCTTCCACCAGCCAAGGCTCTCCTGGCTGCCGACCCTGAGGCTGGTTCGCGCGATGCTGTGGGTGCCGCGCCGTTCGCGGCCAACCGGCCAGTCGAAGAAGGTGAGGTCGGTGCCCGGCGTTGCCTCGCCGTCGGCATAGAAAAGGTGGTAGGCCGAGGTATCGTCCTGGTTCACCGTCTTCTTGACCAGCCGCAGGCCCAGCACCTTCGTGTAGAAGTGAAGATTGCCCGGCGCATTGGCAGTGATGGCGGTCAGATGGTGGATTCCTGTCAGTTGCAGGCTCATGGTCGTCTCCCTGTTTTGTGGGAAGAATTTTCTCCCTTCATATCAGCATTGCGGTCCCATCGCGGAAGGCCGCCCATCCCGACGGTCCGTCATCGGACGATGAACAACGTCCCGCCGATTGGCATTCTATTGGTGAACAATTAGTGCCCGCCGAGATCAACTGCGGGCAGGCGTGATGCCGGGAAAACCGGCGCTTGCTCTAGAGATACGCGCCGAACGGAACCATCGTTCTGCGCCCTGCCATGCTCCTGACAGACTGCTGTCAGGAGGGGTGTGCGATACTGCCTCCAGTCAGAGAGAGGAGAATAGCCATGAACGGTTTTACCATTCTGCGCGGCATGCAGCACTATGTCGGCAAGGTGCGCACGATGCGCAATGAAATCCGCACGCAGCGCTTTATGAATTCGCTCCCCGCCGACATTCGCAAGGATATCGGCTGGCCGGACATGTATGCCGACCGTCGCCTTCGCGGCAATTGAGATAAAAAACTCGAGGCGACTGTTGGACGCGGACGAGTCAACGCCCAAATATCAACGCGTGCCATCCAAAGGTGACCCGCTTTTACGGGCACGGCACGCCTGAAATAGAGCCCGGGATGGAGCGAGCGCATGCCCGATCAGAAGACTATCGGCTTCCTGTTCATCGAAGGTTTCGCCGACTGGGAATATGGGCTCTTGGGGGCCTCGGCGGTGGAATGGTTTGGCGCTCGCGCTGTGTCGCTGACGCCGGATAACAAGCCGGTGACGGGAATTAGCGGTTTTCGGTTGGCGCCGGACCGCTCGGCGAAAGCCGATGAAAACATCGATCTTGATGCGGTTGCCGTCATCGGCTCGGATCAGTGGGCTGGCAAGGAACCGCCGGATGCCGCCGAACTGCTCACCAGCGTCGCGTCGCGCGGCGGTGTGGTCGGCGGTATCTGCGCCGGAACATTGGCGCTGGCCCGGGCTGGCCTCTTCGAGAATGCCAAGCATACCAGCAATGGCCGTGACTGGATCAATCGCCACGAAGCCGGCTATGCTGGCGATAACAATTATCAGGACGTGCCGCACGCCGTGGCCGACGGCAAAATCGTTTCCGCGCCGGGTTCGGCGCCCGGCACCTTCGCCCTTGCTTTTCTGCAGGCTCTCTATCCCGGCAAAGGCGGCGATCTCGCGCAGATGCGGACGCTGTTCATGAAGGAGTACGCGGAAGCATCCTGACACTATGCTGTCAGGAGGGGCGTGCGATGGTGACATAATGCGCATGGCCGGCCGAGAGGACGATCGATGAAGAGCTGGAACGACAGGCTGAACCCGCCTGGCATCAACGGCGTGAAACCGACGCCCCGCGCCATGGGAGACGTCATCGAGGGCCAGCCGATGCTGGTGCCGACCGCGCGGCAGGTCGACGATTTCATCCGCTCGATTCCCGAAGGCATTGGCATGGATGTCCGCGCTTTGCGCACCGCG
Source organism: Mesorhizobium sp. B2-4-14 (assembly GCF_006442155.1). Lineage (NCBI taxonomy): Bacteria > Pseudomonadati > Pseudomonadota > Alphaproteobacteria > Hyphomicrobiales > Phyllobacteriaceae > Mesorhizobium > Mesorhizobium sp. B2-4-14. The sequence goes on from NZ_VFVA01000056.1 coordinate 22,676, forward strand.
CTCGCCGTCGAACATGGCGCCGAAGTGACATGCCCGGTCACGATAGGCTATCATCTGCGCACAGTCGCCGAAGCAGCCAACGAGGATCTCGGGCGCGGCATGACGCTTGATGACATCGCACCCTTCTGGCGCGTGCTCGACGCGACGGCGCCGACAACGAGGAAATTGTCTTTTGGCGCGGAATTCGTCGCCGCGCAGCGCAAGCGCGAAGGGCTGAAACCATAATGCATGCCGCCCCAAGGTGGGCGCCGGGCTGGGACAGCGGCATGCCTAGAGCAATTCCAGGAAGAGTGTGCTCCTGTCTTCCGTCCGGAATTGCGTCGAAACAGAGAGATGGAGCGGTTCGCCATTTCGGTGAAACGGTAAGCCGCTCTGGAAACAACACCGAGGGACGACACGATGCGCCGCGCCGACAGGCTCTTTCAGATCGTGCAGCATCTGCGTGGTGGCCGTCTGGTCACTGCCCAGAAGCTCGGCACGTGGCTCGAGGTTTCCGAGCGAACGATCTACCGCGACATTGCCGACCTGCAGTCGACCGGGGTGCCGATCGACGGCGAGGCTGGCGTTGGCTACATGATGAGGGAGGGGTTCGACCTTCCGCCGCTGATGTTCACGCGTGACGAGATCGTGGCGCTGGTCGCCGGCGCGCGCATGGTGCGCGCCTTTGGCGGCGCCGCCATGGCGCGGGCCGCCGACGAGGCGCTGGTCAAGATCGGCGCCGTGTTGCCCGACACCGAGAAGGACCGCATCGCCCGGCAGCGCCGCCTCGAGCTGCCCCAGGATCT
>NZ_VFVA01000057.1:0-22472 GCF_006442155.1 Mesorhizobium sp. B2-4-14
CTTATGCCGGCGCACCTGAGATTCGAGGAAACCTCTATCCGCGTCGCTTAGAACGACAAGGTCCGCCTGCCTGCCAGCCATGAATCAAACTCCTGCTCTTGTGACAGAAGCCAAACAAAATGAAGCTTACTTTTGTTCCAGGGGACTAGTTCAGTGCTACTGCGTTAGCACTTCTTTCAACGCCTGCTAAGTCATCGTTCGCGGAGACTGTCGTGCCCGTAACGCATCAAAGGGGAGAGCAGGTAATCAATCAGCATGCGCGAGCCCGTCTTGATCTCTGCGGTAACCTCCATGCCAGGCGACAGGTTGATCGAATTTTCATCAATCCTCATGGACGTTTGGTCGAGCGAAATCCTGGCGGCATAGACCGGAGCCTGGGTGTTCCGTTGGCCACTATCGGACCTCTCCAGCGTTGCAAGGTTCGAATTCTCCTGCCCCGCGTCGCGCAATATCGTGTCATGAGAGACGCTCAGCACCGTCCCGTGCAGCAGGCCATATCGGGTGAAGTCGAACGTGTCGATCTTGATGGCCACGGTCTGGCCGGGCCGGATGAAGCCGATGTCGCGGTTCGAGATCATCGCCTCGATCTCAAGATGGCTGTCTGTCGGTACGAGCATGAGGAGGGATTGTGCGGGCGTAACCACACCGCCCACCGTGTGGACCGAAAGCTGCTGGACATAGCCATCGATTGGCGCGGTCAGGACCTGGAACTTGGTGAGTTGCTCGGCCTTGATCAGATCGCTTGCGAGGCCAGCCGCCTTGCGCCTGGCTTCCGTCAGTTCGCCGAAGAGGGTGCGAACATATTCGGCGTCGGCCTGCCGACGGGTTTCGAGGATAGCCGCCAGCGACGCTTCGGCCTCCCGATGGTGGCTTTTGCCGACAATGACATCCTGCTGCTGTTCGACAAGCTGCTGCAGGGTGTCCAGGTAGTCAAGCTTCGAGTCCAAGCCCTTTTCCATGAGGCTCTTGCGGACCTCCAGGCGTTGTTCAATCAGAGGAATCGTCGCGTTGATCTTTTCAACCTGCGCGTCGATCGTGTCGCGCTCCGCCTGCTTTTGCGCTTCCTGGCGGTCGACGGAGGCAAGCTTCGCCCGGTGTTCCTCGACCTGCTTCATCAAGAACTCGCGCTCCATTTGCACGAGTTCCGGCGGAGCCCCCGCAGGGACCTCGAACTCGTCCAACGGATCGGAGCCAGTGCCGAGCGCCGCGACAAGGCGGGCGATATCGAGCTGGGCGGCCATGAGATCGCTGCGCAGATGATCACGCTCTGCTGCATGCATGGTCGGATCAAGTTCGATCAGGATGTCGCCTGCCTTCACCGTCTGCCCGTCCTGAACGTGGATGGCGCGGATGACGCCTGCCTCAAGCGGCTGAATGACCTTGGTCCGGCCGCTCGGAATGATCTTGCCTGGCGCTGAAGCGACGATGTCGGCCTTGCCGAACGTGGCCCAGGCGATGGCGAGGCAGAACACGATCCCAATGACCGCCGCGATGGCTCGGCCTATCGGCGATGGCGGTGTTTCGACAATCTCCAGGGCCGCAGGCAAGAAGGCGAGTTCCTGCCGGCTTCGCTGCGGAGACGCCGCCGGAAATGGAACGATCTTGTTGGCGGGATTCATTTGTGCCCTGCCTGCAGCCGGTACAACGAGGCGTAGCGGCCGTTGCTGTTGACGAGGTCGTCATGCGTTCCGTCCTCGATCAGACGGCCGCGATCGAGGGTGAGGATGCGGTCTGCGCCGCGCACGGTGGAAAGCCGATGCGCGATGATGATGACGGTGCGTCCTCCCGCAATCTCCTCCATATTCTGCTGGATTACCCGCTCGCTCTCGTAGTCGAGCGCGCTGGTCGCTTCATCGAAAATGAGGATGCGGGGATTGGTGACGAGCGCGCGGGCTATTGCAATGCGCTGCCGCTGGCCCCCGGAAAGGGTGCCGCCTCGCTCGCCGACGATCGTGTCATATCCCTCCGGGAGTTGCAGGATGAAATCGTGTGCTCCCGCTCGGCATGCTGCGGCAATGATTTCGTCCATCCCGAGGCCTGGATCGGCGAGCGCGATATTGTCGCGGACCGAGCGGTTGAACAGCACGTCTTCCTGGAGGACCACTCCGACCTGCCGCCTTAGCCAACTGGTGTCGACCATCGCGAGGTCGACGCCATCGACCAGAACCCGACCGCTTTCGGGCACGTAGAGGCGCTGGACCAATCTGGCGAGCGTGCTCTTGCCCGAGCCCGACGGACCGACTATGCCGACAACCTGACCTGCGGGAATGTCGAAGCTGATGTCCTTCAGCACCTCTGCCCCGTCCAAGCGATAACGGAACGTGACGTGGTCAAGGCTGATATCGCCACGGATCGCCGGAAGCGCTGCCCTGCCGGGATTGAACGCAGGTTCGGTCGGCGTGTTGAGGATATCACCCAACCGGGACACCGAAAGCCGCGCCTGATGGAAGTCCTGCCAGATCTGCGCCACGCGCAGCACCGGCGCGCTGACCCTTCCCGCCAGGATGTTGAAGGCGACCAGGTCGCCGACCGTCAACTCTCCCGAAATCACCAGCCTGGCCCCGAAATAGAGAACGCCGGCTGTCACCAGTTTGCTGATCAGCTGGACAGATTGACTGGCGGTGTTGCCGAGGCTGAGAACCCGAAAGCTGGCCGAGACGTATCCAGCGAGCTGCTCTTCCCAACGTCGCTGCATCTGCGGCTCGACCGCCATCGCCTTGAGCGTCTCGACACCCGTCACGCTTTCGACGAGAAAGGCCTGGTTTTCCGCTCCGCGGGCGAATTTTTCATCGAGCCGCCGCCTGAACAGCGGCGTCATCCCTGCCGAAATCCCGACGTAGAAGGGGAACGAGCCCAAAACGATCCACGTCAACAGCGGCGAATAGATGAACATCACCGCCAAGAAAACAAAGGTGAAGGTCAGGTCGATCACCATTGTCAGGGCCGAGCCCGTGATGAAATTGCGGATGTTCTCCAGTTCGCGCACCCGGGCGACGGAATCGCCCACCCGGCGCGCCTGGAAGTAGGAGAGCGGCAATGCCATCAGATGCCGAAAGAGCCGGGCGCCGAGTTCGACGTCAATCCTGTTGGTCGTGTGTGCAAAGAGGTAGGTGCGCAGGATGCCCAGTACGGTCTCGGACACAGCAATTGCGACCAAACCGAGGACCAGCACGTCGAGCGTGCCCAGACTCTGGTGCACCAGCACCTTGTCGACGACCACCTGAAAGAACAGGGGCGATACCAGCGCGAATAGCTGCAGGAAAAAGGAGGCGACGAGCACCTCCCCCAGAAGCCAGCGATATTTGCGGATGGCGCTGAGGAACCAGGTGATGTCGAACCGCCGGGCCAGATCCGTGAGACTCGCCCTTCGCGTCATGAGCACGAGTTGACCATCCCACGCCGCTTCGAATTCCGCTCGGCTCATCAGCCGGGGGGCGACGGCGTTCGGCGGCTGCACAAGAGCCTGGTCGTCGCCGATCTTGCCCACCAACAGAAATCCGCCGTCACGAAGCGACACGATGCCGGGTAGCGGTGTATGGAGAAGTCGGCTCCAGTTGGTCCGGCGCGATTGCGCTCTGAGCCCCAGCTCCCTGGCGCAGCGCAGCATCTCGCGTGTTCCGATCGCACTTCCTGCGAAGCGATGTCGGATCTGGTCTGCGTCGACTGCCATGCCGTGAAACCGAACCAGCAATAGGAATGCGACCAGTCCGGTATCGTTGGATGTTAGAGCTGCCGCGTGCCGGACATCGATGTCACCTTACCCACAATGAGCCCGCATTTCCTGGCCGCCTCCCGTCCGCGGGCTCTGCGGTGTTACGCATGGTGGGGCTGGGCGAGCAGGGAGTGTTGGTTGATCGCTGCCAGCGACGGATCGCCGACGAGTGAGCTTCCATGTCCGTTGCCGCTAACCGGGAAAGCCGAGGCCATATAGTTGACCAGCAGAGCTATATCCGGGCTGTGGCTCTCGGTCGCGCTTGCCACGAGAGGCGGTGCTTGGGCCGTGCTCGGGTCGACCACCAGCGTTCCACTGCCGCTATCCTTCGAAAGCGTCCAGGCGGAATGCGTATAGTCGCCGAGGAGATTGAGGGTGACGCTCTGGCTTCCGTTGCTGACCGTAAGAAGGCCGCCCGTGGTGTTCCCCGTGTAGATGGCGGTCATGTTCTTCTTGGTGAACTTGAGATCGGCAAGGTCCACGGCATTGTTGGGGCTCAATCCGGATATCTTGCCGGTGAACGGCGCCGTCAGGCTGTGATCGAGCTTGAGCGTTCCCGTTGCCCCGCTCGCAAACGTGACGTTCTCCGAGTCGGCCGAGACGAATTCCAGATTGCCATTGTTCGTTAGCGTGAACGAGCCGGAGCCGCTGACAGCCGTTCCGATAACAGCGGTCGCGCCGCTCTGGACAGTCATTGTCCCGGCTCCGGTGAGAGTGCCGTTGAAGCTTGCCGTGATGCCTTTCGAAGTTGCGCTCGCCAGCGTGATCGCGCCATTGTTCGCGATCGCTTCTGCCAGAGCCAAGTAGGTCTGGGATATCTGGAGCACGCCGCCGCTGGCGATCGAGATTGCACCGGCAGCCAGGCTGCCGCCCGCGAGCGCGAAGGTGCCTGCCGAGATCGTCAGCACACCGTTCGAGCCACCCGTACCCGCAAGCGTCAGGGCGCCATTCTTGTTGTCCGATACCGTTGCGCCGCCATCGTTCACGAGTAGTCCGTACGCGGAACTCGCGCCGGAAATCGCGACCGTGTAAGTCCCGCTTCGGTCGATGTCCGCGGCAACGCCAGCCGCTGGCACTCCGTTTCCCCAGTTCGAAGCCGTGCTCCAGCTTCCGCCCGAGGCGTTGGCCCAGTGATCCAGCGTGTCGACGTTGAAATTCCCAGTGGCGCCCCCCGCCCCCGGGTTGCCGTTGCCTTCCTGCCAGCTGTGCGCGACCACGGCCACGGAGGCATTGCTGATCAAGGTGTTCGCGGCGGCGGTGAAGGTTGCCGTGTAGCTCGTCGCATTGACCTTTTGGAAACTGCTCAACGCACCGCCAACTGCGGTGGTGTCTGCCAGCGTGAAGGAAACAGGCGCTTCGCCGAAGGAGAAAGTGACCGTTGCGGTTCGCTGGGACAGAGTCAGATTGCTGTTGTTGATCGACACTGCCACCGTCGGGCTCACCGTATCCACCACGAAGGGAGTCGTCGCTCCCCCTGTTCCGGCGTTGCCGTTGTTCTCGTGCCAGTTGTTGTCGACGGCCACGCTGGCCGTGCCGATGTCGGTTCCTGCCGAACCCGTGAACAGCGCGGTGTAGGTCGTAGCATTGACCTGCTGCAGGTTGCTCAAAGTGCCGCCCGAGGCGTTGACATGCGCCAGGCTGAACTCCGTCGGCGCTTCGCTGAAACTGAACGTTATCGTCGCGGTGCCGTTCGCGACATTGACGTCGCCGTTGCTGGTCGTCACCGAGACCGTCGGGTTCACCGTGTCCACCGCGATGCTGCCAGTGCTTGCGGCGCTGCCCACGTTGCCCGCCGGATCCTGGTAGCCGCCGGCACTGACGATCACGCTTGCGTTGCTGATGTCGATGCCGTTCGTCGCCGTAAACGTCGCCGTGTAGGTCTTGCCGCCGTCCCTGGTCTGCAGGTTGCTCAGAGAGCCGCCAGTCGCGCTGACGCTGCCCAGGCCGAAGCCTGTGACCGCCTCGCTGAACTCAAAGGTCACCACAGCCGTATTTGCCGCGAGATTGATCGTGCTGTGATCCAGGGAAACATTCACTTGGGGCGCGGTCGTGTCCAGAGTGAAGGTCAACGAGGCCGTTCCGGTATTGCCGGCCGCATCCGTTTCGCTTGCGACGATCGTGTGCGAGCCGTCGGCGAGCCCAGTCGGCGTAAATGTCCATGCGCCGCTGGCATTCGCCGCGGCCATCTGGGCGGTCGGTGTGCCGTCCACCGTGAAGTGCACCACCGCGTTGGGATCGCCGGAGCCGCCCAGCGTGCCGCTGCTGGTGATCTTGTCGGTCGACGAGATGCCTGTGTCGTTGACCAACGCCTCGGTAACCGGCGGCGCGACGGTATCGATGGTCAGGCCATATGGGCCAACTTCGGTGGTGGCGTTGCCGGCCAGGTCTGTCGCCGTAACCGAGAATGTATAGGTGCCATCGGGCAGCGCCGCTGTCGGGATAGAAAAATTGCCGCCGGCATCCACGGTACCCGATCCGACGGACGTCGCCGTTCCTGTCCCGGACTTGGTTGCGAAGACCTCGACCTGGGTGCTTGGCGCGCTGTCCACCAGATATCCGGCAAGGGTGAACGCGTTGACGTTGAGGGTAACGCCACCCCCTGTGCTGTGCCCCGTGTTGGGATTGATCAACAGATAGTGGTAGTCAAGAGCTGGCGCGGTCGCATCCAAGGTGAAGGTCAGCGATGCCGTTCCGGTGTTGCCGGCCGCATCAGTCTCGCTCGCCACTAGAGTGTGTGAGCCGTCGGCGAGCGAGGCCGGGCTGAACGTCCAGTTGCCGCCGGCATTGGCCGTCGCGGTTTGCTGTATCGCGGTGCCGTCCACCGTGAAGGAGACCAACGCGTTCGGGTCGCCGGAGCCGCTAAGCGTGTCGTTGCTGGTGATCTTGTCGGTCGATGAGACGCCAGTGTCGCTCGCCAGGCCTTCCGTCACCTGGGGCGCTGTCTGATCGAGGCTCACCGCGTTGCCGTTTACCGGAATGAAGCTATTTCCTGCCGGGTCTGTGGCGACCGCTAGCGAAGAGGTGATCGTGCCATCGGCAAGGCCCGTAAGGTTGGCCATGTAGTTGGTCTGGCCGCCCGTGACATCCACGGTCACCGTCTTGCTGTTGGAATCCTTGAAGGTCACCGTGCCGCTGTCCTCGGGATCTAGGCCGGCGACCGTGAACGTCACCGCCCGCGCGCCCGCCGACCCGATCGGTGTCGCTGCGTTGGCATTGACCGTCAACCCAAGTGCTGCCTGCTCGCCCGCGTCCTGGTCCGACGTCGCGGTGAAAGCACCGCTGATCTCGAAGACGGTGCCATAGCCGTTCACCCCGCCCCCCGTTGTCGTTCCGAACAGGTTGCCGCCGGCGTCGGCGAACAGGTTGCCGTACGGGCTGGCGCCATTGGAACCGTGGAAGCTGGCCAGGGTCGTAGGAGTGCCGGCGTAGCTGGGAGCTGCGGCAGTGCCGTTGTTCACGATCTCGAACACCGTGCCGATGCTCGCGTTGCCACTGGATGTCGTCCCGAATAGGTCGCCGTTGGCGTCGACGATCAGGCCGCCGTATGGGTATCCGCCGTTGAAGAGGTCGAAGCTGACCAGGGTCGTGGGAGTGCTGGCGTAGTTTGGCACGGCCGCGGTGCCGTTATTGACGAGCTCGAACACCGTTCCGTAGCCGCTCGTCCCGCCCGCGACTGTCGTTCCGAACAGGTCGCCGTTGGCGTCGGCGATCAGGCCGCCGTTCGGGCCGATGCCATTGTCTGTGCCGTTGTTGAGGAAGCTGAAAGTCGTCAGGGGAGTCGGGGACACCACATTGACCGCGACCGTCTTGGTGTCTGTGCCGCCGTCCGAGTCGGTCACCTGGAACGTTATCGTGTCGGTGCCTGGCTGCACGCCCGGATTGTTGGAAGCGTAGTCCAGCGTGGCCAGCGCGGCGTTCACCTGGGCAAGCGTGCCCGTAATCGATACGCTGTCGGTGCCGGAACCAGTGACCGTCGCACCCTCGGGCAGGATGGTGAAGCCTGTCCCGTTGCTCGCGGCGTGGCTGATCTGGACCGTGAACGTCTCGCCGAGAATATCGGCATCCGGGTCGCCGACGTTGACGGCCTTGCCGCTGCCGAAGAGTTCCAGCGCATTGCCCACCGTCACGGTCTGGGCACCCGGAACCGTCAAGGCAGGCAAATCGTCGGCAGGCGGAGGAGGCGCAGCCGCGTTGGTGGTGATCCCTCCGTCGCTGGCGACGTTGAACGTGTACCCGGTGTAGTCGCCCAGCAACCTAAGGCTCGCAACCACGTTTGAGGCGGCATCGTCCACCTGAAGGGTGGTCACGCCGTTGCTGTAGGAAATCGGAGTTGCGCTAGCGGCCTGACCGCTCCCCAGCTCGATTACGTCATTGCCCAGATCAGACGAGCCAAACCCTGAAATGATGCCGGAGAACTGATCGGCCTGGTCGATCTTGAGCGTGTAGTCAAATGAGCCAAAATTATCGAATACTATTCTTTCTGTCGATGCCACCGATGACCCAAATTCGATCGTGGCCCCGTAGCCAATAACCGCCGACCCGCTGCCCGAAACCGGACCTTGCAGATTCACGGTCGCAAACTGCGCTGTCAGCGTCCCGTCATTTGTCGCCGCACCGGATATGTCCAGCGCCGCCACAAGACCAAGGCTCCCGGTCACGCTGATGGCACCGGAACTCTCATTGTTGAGTCCTGTTGCCGAGATCGTGCCACCGGGAATCTGACCGCCGTCCGTAACTTGCCAACTGTTCGTAAATGTCCCTCCGATCGCCAAGTTGGCATCTTCGAGAATCAGAGTCCCGTTGTTGTTTGCGAGATCGCCGATGGTCTGCACGGTTGCGCCCTGCCAGAGCGAGAGCGTGCCTTCGATGGTTGAAAGTCCCTGCAGGGCGCTGTTGCTGCCGGGAGAGGAAGCGTCTTGAACGAAGGCGTTCGGTCCCCCGACCTCCAGCAGGGCATCGCTTGCGATATCGGTGATCTGGCCGCTCGCGAATTGGACGACGGCATTGCCTTCGAGTTGAACGTGTCCCGTCAGCACGCCAGCCGTCCCGAACCCGGCCGGTCCCGTTATATCCAGCTTTGCCTGTTCACCGAAGGATGACGCCACCTGCAGGTTTCCAGTGTTGTTGAATCCGCTGGCCGACACTATCGTGCCATCGCTGATGCTGAAGCCACCGCTGTTCGTGACCGTGCCTCCGATCGTGACGGTGCTGCTCGATCCGTCGTTGAAATAGTCGCCGTTTGCGACAAAGACTCCGCTGTTGGTGAGACTGCCGGTCGTCTGCAGGGTTCCCCCGCCATTCAACTCGAATGTACCCTCGATCGTCGACAGCCCTTGCAAGGCACTATTGCCTGACAGCGAGCCAGCGTCCGCTACGCGGGCATTCGGCCCGAAGAGCAACAGACTCCCATACTGCGCGATGTCCGTGATCTGGCCGCTCGAGAACTCTATGAGGGCATCGCTCGGCTGCGCGTAGGTGCCAAGGGATATATTGCCTGTCAGAACGCCTGGAGTGCCGAACCCCGCTGGCGCAAACACGTCGACAGTAGCTTGGGCGCTATTGCCCATCAGGTTCAGGCTGCCTGCTGTAGCCACCAGGCCGCCATAGACTGAAAGCGTGGCATCGTCCTGCACCACCAATGTCGTGCCCGCATTGTCGAGCGTCAGTTGATTTACGGCCTCGTCCGACGAAACCGTCGCTGCCTCCGAACCGCTTCCTGTAAATGAAGCGTCGCTCGTTGCGTCCGGAACGCCTGTGGGCGACCAATCCGCCGCACTGCCCCAATCCCCGCTCGTCCCGTCAATCCAGGTGTACGTCGAGCTCGCCATATTCGCCCCCACACTATGACCCGAGTGAAACGAAACAGGATCGTGCCCGGGGCCGACCCCACGTGCTCAGCCATTTCCAGTCCGTTAAGCGTCGATGGTGCTCCGGGTTGTTCCTCAACGCATCACCCATCTGGGGTAAGACATCAGGAATATCTTCGCGGCTACTTATGTGCACAATAACCTACAAGACGGACGGCACTCGCTCTACTGCTTGCAGATATCGTTTTAGCCTGTGCAGATCGCGCACGTGCTTCCATCTTCGAAATAGATTGCGCGCATTGCCTTACCCTGTTGCGGCTATTTCTGCTTCGCGCCGACGGTGAAGTGCACGGTCCATCTATAGCCGTCACCCTGCGGCTTCTGGTTGGCAGGAAACTCCGCTCGGGCGAACCCTATTGACGTTCCATACGCTGTCCAGATGGCAGAGACGTAAGCCTCCGTTGCTCGGTGGAGCAGATCGGCCCAGTCTGATTTTTGGATACCCAGGAAGGCCATTTGTGGGAAGCTGACCTGCTTTTCCCTAGTCTTGCGGCTCGGTGGGCGATACCATGGTCTCCTCCCGTGGGTCCCAGGCTCGGGGCATTCGGCTCGCCCAAGCGTGACTCGGCGTTGCAACAGATTTACCGTAGAAGGGCAGCGTGATCGGCCCGTTGACCCCGCGCGTGACAGCACCGTTAAATCGGCCGATCTCGATGGACCTGCTGCAGGCAAGGTCGCCTGCCCGGAAAAGATGCGATGCCGCTCCTGGAATTGTATCCTGCTTGGAAGGTTCGACGTTCGCCAGTTCGGACAGACGATCGTCATTTCAGGTAGAAAGGAGCGCGCACTCCTTGCCGTTCTTGCCATGCCGCCCGGCAAGCCACGCGCCCGCGATCAGCTTGCAAGCATGCTGTGGAGCAACAGCGGCCGGGATCAGGCGCATGACAGCCTCCGGCAAGCTATAGCCCGGCTGCGTAACTCCTTTGGTATCCGAGGCACCTTGCCGCTGAAGGCTGACCGCGAAGTCCTAGTCTTGGTCGCAGACGCGATCGCCGTTGATGTCCAGCAATTCGAAGAGATTGGCGAGCAAACGTCCTTGAGCGCGGAGCAGGCAACTGCCCTTTATCGCGGCGACTTTGCCGACGGATTGGATGGCCTCGATCCAGCTTTCGGCGAATGGCTTCTGGTCGAGCGCGAGCGTCTGCGTGAAAAGGCGAGAGCAGCTCTGAGGGAGCTACTGGAGGCCCATTTGGCTGCTGGCACGCACAATGGCGCGGCAGCCGCTGCCCGCAAGCTCACCGCACTCGACGCGCTCGACGAAACCGCACACCGGGCGCTCATGCGCATTTATTTTCAGCAGGGGCAGTCGTCGCTCGCGCTCCGGCAATATCAACGCTGCCGCGACGTGCTGCGCAAGGAAATCGGCGAGGTTCCGGAATTTGAGACGGAACGATTCCATCGAGCATCAGGCAACACCGCGCTGCCGCTCGGCGAGTTTCGGTCCAAAGCATCCCGCCCCCTTCACCTGCGCTGCCGGGCGCAGAGCCACGGGGGGCACGGGAAAAGATGCCGCCTAGCAGGCTGTTGAAGAAGTCCATCTGCGAGCGATGAAGTCTGCTTCATCGCCTCCATGGAAGCAGATTTGTCCGCTGATAGAGCCACCTGGTTGGATTTCAGCCCAGCCGTCGCCCTGAGCCTCGTCCATTTCGTCATTGCCTTGCCAGGAGAAGGAGGCGTGGTTGCCATCGCCGGCACCGAAGATCTGTCCGGTGACGCAGCCGAAAGCGAATTCGCCCGAACCATTGGCTTCGAAGCGGATGTAGGCGGGCTCGACCATGTCGGGATAGTCCTCGACATAGTCGGGCATCGCAACGATCCGCCAGCGCCCCACGAGGCTCATGCCGGCGCTGCCAGCAGTTTGGGCAGGCGGATCAGGTTGTAGGCCGCCAGGTTCAAGGTGAAGGCGGCACCCACCCGGGCGCATCCCCGCAGCTTGACCTTGGCCATGCCGGCGGATGATTTGATCCAGCCGAACACCTCTTCGATCCGCTTGCGGCAGCGCTGGCTGATTTCATAGCCCGGATGGCGTTTTGTTCGGTCATCGATGGCCGTCACACGAGGCTTGCCAGTTTTGCTCAGATGGCCGTCGACGGCGATGTGCGGCGTGACCTTGCGCTCGCGCAGGTCCTTGATGAAAGCGCGCACGTCATAGGCCTTGTCGGCACCCAGCGTGATGCGCCGCCGCGATGGCCGACGCTCCACCATGGCGAGCGCGGCCTCCCGCTCGGCCGTGCCCGTTGCCTGGGTGACGCCGCCGTCGACAGCCAACCCATGACGGTTCTCCATCAGCGCATGGCCCATGTAGCACAGCCTCGCCGGCTGACCGTCGCCCTTCTTGTAGAGCCGCGCCTGCGGGTCGCTCGTGCTCTGATGCGTGTCGTTGGAGCGCTTCTCCTTGTGGAAGCCGCGTTCGGCGTTGCGGCCAGCACCGTCCGGGTCATTGTCGCCGCCATCCTTGCGGCGGAAGCTCTTGATCGAGGCCCAGGCTTCGATCAGCGTTCCATCCACTGAGAAATGCTCCGATGACAACAGTCGCTTTACCTTCGGCTGCGCAAGCACCGCGCGCAAGAACTTCGCGGCGATCTCGCCTTCCAGCAAACGGTCTCGGTCCTTGGTGAAGCTCGAATGGTCCCAGGCCGGATCATCAACGCCAAGACCCACGAACCAGCGGAACAGAAGATCGAACTCCATCCGCTCCATCAATTGGCGCTCAGAGCGGATGCCGTAGAAAGCCTGCAACAGCATCGCGCGCAGCAGCCGCTCCGGCGCTATCGACGGCGGCCGAACCCCGGCGGATAAAGCACCGCAAAGTCACCGTCCATCTCAACCAGCGCCGCATTGACGATCGCACGGATCGTCCGCAGCGGATGATCGCGCCGCACCCGCAACTCAAGGCTCGACATATGAAAACAGCGACCCAGTCCGCTCGTCCAATCCTCGCATTCACAAATCCCCAATCCATCCGGGATCAGTGAATCACGCTCTCAATAACTGCACCAGCACTTCTTCAACAGCCTGCTAGGCGGTTTTACGTAACGACCACCTCAATCGCAGTCCTGCCCTTCGTCGCGCTAGGCGGCCACGAAGCACAGGAATTCGTCGCCAGTGGATTGACCAGCGACCTCGTAGAGGCACTGTCGAGCCTAGGAAACCTTCGCGTCTTGGTCGCAATAGCCCCGCTTTCCTGGCAGACGGTGATCTCGGTGCGGTCGGGCTAGCAGGCAAGCTCGGCATCGATTTCGCTCTCCAGGGCAATGTTCGGAGTCTTGGCGGTGACTTGCGTGTTTCGGCGCAACTGATCGACGCTCGCAGCGGCACATGATGTGGGGCGAGAAATTCAATGGTCGGCTGGACGAGTTGTTTGGCATCCGCGACGTGATCATCGCCGCCGTATCCGGACTAACCGGTGGACGACAGACCAAGGCTGACATCGCAACTGCTCCTTCCTCGTCCCATCTTGAGCGGTGGGCATTGAAGTCGCGCGCTATGCAGAAAATCCGGTCCTTCACTCCGTCAGGCCTGATGCACGGCGAGAAGCTCGCAAGCGAGCTCCTTATGCTTTGCCCGCGCTGCCGACGGCATATGACTCCCTTTGTCTTGCCAAATTCCATTTGGTTGTCACGGGTTTCGACCGTCGACACCGGAACTTGCCCGGGAGATCGTGCACCTGGCCAGGGAGAACCTGAGGCTGGCGCCCGACGATATCAACGCCCTGAAAACCCTATCGATGGTGCTGATCGACTGTGAGTCCCAAGCCGACGATGCACTTGGCTTCGCCCATCGTGCCATCGAGATCGATCCTGGCAATGCGGTTGTCTACGGGACTATGGGCGACGCAAACCTCATGCTGGGCCGTGCGAGTGAATCCTTCCGGCTGGCCCAGCACGCGATACGTCTCGAACTCCTCGATCCGGCGAACTTTTTCCGTTATGCTGCGATGGCCGGAGCGTGCTTGCAAAAAGGCGATCTCGAGGGTGCCCATCATTGGGCGGAACAATCCGCCGCACTAGGCTCCAGACTCAATCAAACCCACCAAGTAATGATTGCGGCGATGAGGACGGCGGCTGTGAAGTTGGCAGCGAGCTTGTCGTAGCGCGTGGCTATGCGCCGCCAATCCTTGAGCCTGCAGAACATGCGCTCAATGATGTTGCGCTGACGATAGGCTATTGGGTTGAACGGATGGGTGCGTTTGCGCGTCGGGTTGTTTGGGATGACGGGAACCGTGCCCCTTTCGAAAACTGGCGCAAGCCGTCGCTGTCGTAAGCTGTGTCAGCAGCGAGGAAAAGAGCGGGCGGCAGAGATGCTATCAGGGCTGTCGCGGCGCGATCTCAAAGACGTCGGGCGTCCAAGAGCGTCTACGATGGCGTGGATTTTTGTGGTTCTGCCGCCGCGCGAGCGGCCGATCGCCTGCGTCTGCGCCCCCCTTTTCCCCCGGCAGCCGAGCGATGCGCCTTGGCCGTTGTGCTGTCGATCATCTGCATGTCACCTGGACTGGCCTCGACAAGGGCTGCGAAGAGACGCTGCCACAGGCCACGCCCAGCCCAACGATGGAAGCGGTTGTAGATCGTGGTCGGCGGTCCATAGACGGATGGGCAATCCTGCCAGCGACAGCCTACTTTCAGCACAAGCACAATCCCGCTAGTGACGCGGCGATCATCAACCCGGTGCGCTCCGGCACGGTTCTTCGGCAACAATGGCTCGATCGCTATCCATTGCCGATCACTCAGCCAAAACTCACCTGACTCCGGTGCTTTCAAGCTTGAACAAACCTAGACCATTCAACGGCCTGATTGGGTTTGGAGCCTAAAGCCCGACTACGTCGTCAGCCATGCACTTGCGGCTGCGTCTCTAGCGCTGAGCGGCGACTTGTTAAGCGCCAAAAGGGCCGTCCTTCGCGCCAAACAGGTCTCGCCGGATATTACGCTGAAAAGTGCCACGGACCTGAGCCTCTTTATCGGTGAGAGGCGCGAGCCTATGTGCATAATATCTATAAGAGGGATGGCACGCGCACTACTTGCCACCAGGTATTCTCTTTGCCTCCATATGAACCGCCGTTCTCGACCCGGTATCTCGCTGCAACGCTCAGCTGGACAGGTTTGACCTTTCGGAGAACATATGCGCTTCCGTCGGTCCGCCCCTTCACATCGTTCATCAGCGTCGAGAGCCTCAGGGCCTCTCTTTGCGTGAGGCCAACAAAAACATAGCCGTCGGACTCGGCGACGTTCTCTCGCACAGCATCCCAAACCAGCCAGTCTCCGTTTGGGTCGCGCACCGGTTCGAAAGGGCCCCCGCCCATTAGGGTAACGTTCCCGATCCTAACCTCCTTGACGCACCTGCGACACCTCCTCAAGCTATAGAGTAGAACGTGCAGCCATGCAGGGGCATCCCCCATTTGAGTTACATGGTGTGCATCCTAACAGCGCATCCGGCCGTAAACCCAGTAGGTCCGAAATGCGCGTCGGATCGCAGGCAAAAGCGCAAAGGCATGCTCACGTTGCTGGTCAGCTGGATCTCCGCGTTCGAACGGCAAGGCCTGTTTCCATCGCCTCCAGCCGCATAGTACGCGGGCCGGTTCATTGAGCTCGGCTCGCAAGCAGCGAACTCCCCACTGAGACGCTATTTTATTTCCCCAGTTTGTCTTCGCCGCGGTGTCAGCACCGACGTTGCTGGCTGAGGAAAGGGCCATTGCTGGCCGGTCGCCGCTGCGATCGACAAAATGTCTGCCGAATCGATTGTTGTACCGCATCACGGAAGTCGTTGATTAACGAAGATAAGTGGTTACTAATGGACTGCCCGTAACCCATTTGCCTTGTGCCTGAAAGGATTCATGTGGGTACAGCGTTTGACTTTGACGCAATTGGTGCCGCTTTCGCGGAGGCGGCGGTCGATCCTGCCAAATGGGATGCCGCGATGGAGGCGGTGACCGAACTGACGTCCAGCGCCGGTGCAGTCCTCTTCGACACCAAGGGGCACTTGCCGGGCATCCCCCGCAGCGCTTCGATGGAGCCGTCGTTCGAAGCCTATGTCCGCGACGGCTGGATCCACCACGATGAGCGCTACCGCATCGTTCCCGTGATAGAGCGTCGGGGAGTGGCCACGGACCTCGACCTGCTGACGGTCGAGGAGATGCACAAGCATCCATACTACCGGGAATTCCTGGAGCCTTTTGACCTCAGATGGTTCGCCGGCGTCAAAGCCGCCGCTGGCAGCGATCTATGGTGCATGTCGATCCAGAGATCTAAAGCGCAGGGTCCCTTTTCTGCTGACGAGCTACAGCAGCTGGCGGGGTTTTCGACGCGGCTGGGTTCAATGGTATCAGTCGCAAGAGCGCTGGGCTTTGCTCGGGCGGAGACGGCGCTCGAAGCCTTTGACATAAGCGGGACGGCGGCCGTGATGCTGGATCGGGACGGCAGGGTGTTGCGGACCAATCAGCCAGCGGACCAAATGCTTGGTCCTGATCTCCAGATTACGCACCGACAACTGGTATCGTATGACAAGAATGCGACGGACACATTGCGGCGAAGGGTGCGCGAAATCCTTTGGCTAGCAACCCCGATGGCCTTGACGACCCCCGTCCTGTTGCCTCGAATGGCCAAGCGCCCTCTCCTTGCCTATCTGCTGCGTCTTGCGACCGTCTCCTATAATCCCCTAGCGCCCTGTCAGGCGATCGTCGCGCTTGTCGATCAGGAGAGCCGGGGCACGCCACCCGCAGCTGTCTTGCGGCATTGTTTTGGCCTAACCTCAGCCGAGGCGAAGTTGGCTGGCAAGATTTGTTTGGGAATCCGAATAGAGATTGCCGCTGATCAGCTGGGGATTTCGTATGAGACCGCCCGCCACCAATTGAAGGCAGTCTTCGCCAAGACCGAGACGCACAGGCAGGCGGAACTGGTAGCTTTGCTAGGGAGTATTCCCATCGGCTGATGATGATCGCTCCTGAATCAGGAACCCTGGCCGGATGTAGATGCTGATGAGAGCGGCCTGTCGTAGGCCGAGGGGTCAGCAATCCAGCTCGTCGTCTTCCGGCGGCATCAGTGAGAACAGCAAAGCGACCCAGCGTATGAGCACGTTCGATTTTGACAGACATGATCGGTCCTATGGCTTGAGTTTTGTCACACAGCATCGCCGCTGCCGGGCTGCACGCGATGCAATCCCAACCCGTGTCCAAAGCCAAAATTCTCCCGCCAGAGCACTTCAGGTAGATACAACACTGACGACGCGGAATGGTTCGTTCTCGCCCCGACAGCCCTCGTCGACGTCGCGGGCGCCGGAGAAACCTCCGCCATCGGAAACTTGGCTGTTTGCTGTGCCATCTGGCTTGGCCAGTCTAGTCTGGCATGCCCGCAAGCCGCCAACCTTCGACGAACGGCTCCGCAGCAGTCATACTCTTAAAGGGCAAGCTTGTGGTGAAATCAGCTATTTTCCAGTCTGGATTCCCAGCAAGAAATAGTCGGGCTTCCTCCTGTGCCTCAGAAACGCGACCGGCAAGGGCAAGCGCGACAATCAGGTGCTCCCTCGAACCCGTCCCGTAGGTTTCTTCCCGGCTCAAGGACGCAACAGCTTCTTCGTAGTGACCGGAGGGAATTTGCGCCATCCCTATGCATACCAACCGGGTGGACGAGGGTTCAAGCGCAGCGCTTCCGCACAAGCTATCAGCGCCGCTTGCGGCTCGCCTAAATAGATTTGAAGCTCGCCCATCCATGCAACCGAATCTGCATTGTTGGGATTCTGGGCGGCGGGTACCATTGTCAACGACGCAGCGGTGACATGATGGTCTACAGTTTCGACCGTAGCTTCGACGCCGGGCCTTATGACCGCCCGCCGTTAATTTCCTGGACAGCTTCAGGCCTCACTTGGCGCGCGCCGGCCTAATGGCGGCCAGGCTTCACCTGGAACGCGCGAAATCGGCTGTCGATACGCTTGCCAGGGTCGGATTTCCTGCGGCGGTGCTCCGCTCGGACGGGCGCGTGATGGTTGCAAACCGATTGCTCGAGGAATTAACCCGGCACGTGAGCATCAGCGCATTCGACCGCTTGCATCTCGTCAGCAAAAGAGCGGATTCATTGTTCGCCGACGGCTTAGGTCGGCTCGGTAAACTGGCTTCGACCGCCACTTTGTCCTGCGCCTCGCACGGACTCGATGAAAAAGCGGTAATGCACCTGCTCCCCCTCCGTCGTGCCGCCCCTGACATTTTCAATAGTGCCGCCTGCATCGTTCTCATTACGCCGGTTGCCAAGCTTCATCCTCCCACAGAGGCACTCCTGAGCGCGCTCTTCGTCCTGACGCCTGCGGAAGCCAAGATTGCCCACGCTCTCGGATTTGGAGCCGCCCCCCGCTCGATAGCCAACGACCTCGGCGTCAGAGCGTGGCCGAGTTCGACGGCTATGTCTTCCATGGCTTGACACAGAGAGAGGCCATAAGATTTTCGACGCTTTTGAACGATATGGTTGGGGTCTTCGGCACGCGCGGATCCGCAATACAAACCTGCACTGTTGGCGCGTGATGATTAGCCGACCTGCATGATTGTCGAAGAAGTAGCTGCGGAGCCACTTGGGCACTTCAAGAGACGCCTGGTTTTGACATCCGAGGCCACAAAGCGGAGGCACGTCGTGCTGTGCGCCAGGAAAGCGAAGGCTTATGAATCGCTATTACGGGGATGGGGCACCGTCTGGCTGATCAGACCGAGCTTCTCGCGCAGTCACGGCTCGAGCCCGGATCGGCCGAATCCTGCGCCCGACTGATGCCAACGACATTGCGCCAGATCCACCGCTTACAGCCTAGCGAGATCACCGTGTTTTGGACAGGTTAGGAAACTCTCGCAGCCCCGGCAGGGCACAACCTCGCCGGGGACGAAGTCAACCTGGACACGTGGGCAACGCAACCCCACCCCATTTCCCGCAAATTTAGCCATACCCCAAATGGGTCATGCGCCGCGACAGTCCCGGCGCTAAATGGATGCTGATTGGGAATGTTGCCGCCGTAGCAGACGAATAAAAACATACGATGAGTTTCAGCACGATCGGGCCTGCCGTAAGAGGCGGTCCGTAATCGATCAGGCTCAAGGGAGCAACTAAATGAATGACGTATCGTCACCTGTAATCGCGAGATCCTCGCCAGAGGCTTTTCCCTTGGTCAGCCTAGCCATCGATCGGTGCCTTGAGTTGATTCGTTTCGGCAATATTGGAAGTGGCATGGACCAGCTGTTTTCCAGGCTAGACGAATGGCGTCGATCTCTCGCGAAGGATCAATGGAAGACCATAGTTGAGACAATTCGAGATCATCCCATCGCGCATGTGCTCCACGAATGTGCTATTCCCGCCCGTGCATTTTCTAGACCACGAGGATATCCTGGAGACGCTGCGTTAATTGATCTATTATACGGTACTGGCGAGGCAGCGGCTTCGCGAAGCAGCCATGGAGTTTCGAACGATATTTATGAGTATCTGTTCGTCTCTCCCGCCGCGAGGGCCGTCCGGCATCGTCGCAAGCGCCTCGCCGAGCTAATTGATCTCGCGCAAAGCAAGAATGAGAGAGCGACCATCGTGTCTCTGGCAGCCGGCCATTTGAGAGAAATCGAATTAACACAATCGTATCAGCTTGGAGTGCGGAGAGGAAGAATTATCGCCGTCGATCATGATCCACTCAGTCTCGCAGTGATAAACCGTGACTATGTGAATCTTGGTGTTGAGACCATCAAAGCAAACGTGAAGGAAATTGTGAGCGGGAAATTGAAGATATGCCAATCTGAACTCATCTACGCAGCAGGCCTGTTTGACTACCTAGCCACACCATTCGGGCAAGTGCTTACTAAATCTATGTTCGACGGCCTTACCTCAGGAGGGCATTTACTGTTGGCCAACTTCGCCCCCGACATCCGTGACGCAGGTTTCATGGAGGCCATCATGGACTGGTGGCTCGTTTATCGCGATGAAACCGAAATCGTCCAACTCCTCGATTTGGTGCCGGCCGCCGAGCTTAAAGCCATAAACCTATACCGCGATCCTGAACGGCAAATTGTCTATTTGGAGGCGACGAAAGCCTGAAGCTTGCCTAATCTAAAAAGAGCACACCGCGCGGCGGCTGGGAGTATCCAAGTGCGAAGCCGCTGGACCATTCTTGCTGTCTTGTTTATCGCTCGCGCCGCTTTCGCCTTTCAGTTTGGCAGCGTAGGGGCTGTAGCGCCACAGCTTGGCCAGAGCCTCGGCGCCAGCCTGGCTGACATCGGCATCCTTATCGGAGTCTATTTTGCGCCGGGCGTCCTGCTCGCCTTTCCCGCTGGCACCATCGGACGCCGCTATGGCGACAAGGCGACGGTTCTCGCCGCACTCCTGGCGATGCTGGCAGGCGAATTGCTGATGACCTCGTCGGCATCATGGGGCGTGCAAATCGCAGGCCGACTGGTTGCGGGCACTGGCGGCATTCTCCTGAGCGTTCTGATGACCAAGATGGTCGCCGACTGGTTTGCCGGCCGCGAAATCGCAACCGCGATGGCCATTTTCGTCAACTCGTGGCCGGTGGGCATCGCAATCTCGCTCATGCTGCTGCCATGGATCGGAACGACATTCGGCCTTCATGCCGTCAACCTTGCCGTCGCAGGGTGGATCCTGATCGGCTTCGGCCTGATGGCGTTTTTCTACCGCGCGCAGGAGGCGGCCGTCTCCGTTGAAGGCGAACGAGGCAGTGTGACCTCGGAAACGGTCTATGCGGTGATTGCCGCGAGTTCGATCTGGTGTCTCTACAATCTCGGTTTGGTGATGATCTTCAGTTTCGGCCCAACGATGCTCGTCGAGCGAGGCTGGTCCATGGCTGTAGCTGGATCGACGATCAGCATCGTCCTCTGGCTCACGGCGATTTCGGTTCCCATAGGAGGCTTGCTCGCTGATCTGACCAAACGCGGCGAAGCTATAATTGTCGCAGGCTGCATCGGCTTTGCGCTGCTGACGGTTCTCCTGTCGCGAAGCAGCCAGGTGCTTCCTGCCGTCATTGCCGTCGGGACCGTTTGCGGCCTGCCTGCCGGCGCCATCATGAGCCTACCCGCGCGCGTGCTCGAGCCGAAGACGCGGGCGATCGGAATGGGAATATTCTATACGGCTTTCTATGCCGGAAGCCCGGTTGGGTCCGCGATCGGCGGAAAGCTTTCCACGTTGCTCGGCTCCGCGAGCGCCGCGCTCGACTTCGGCGCCCTCATGCTCCTGGTTTGCCCAGCAATTCTGTGGGTCTTCCACCGTATCGTTGCTGGCCAAGATCGCCCGGCACTTCCCTAGGGGCGGCGGATGCCAAAGCTCATAGCCAACCTACTGCTCCTGTTCGCCACCGTGATTGTCGGCGCCGAAAGCGGCTCGGTCCTGTAGGTTGCGATGTCGACCGAAGCACCGGTGCGCCTCACCTCTCAAACCGACGCTGGCGCTTCCGACGCACCGATCCACGGCTTTGCCGGCGCACCGGCAGGCTGGGCGCTCTT
This sequence comes from Mesorhizobium sp. B2-4-14, assembly GCF_006442155.1. NCBI lineage: Bacteria > Pseudomonadati > Pseudomonadota > Alphaproteobacteria > Hyphomicrobiales > Phyllobacteriaceae > Mesorhizobium > Mesorhizobium sp. B2-4-14. The sequence continues at coordinate 21,038 of NZ_VFVA01000057.1, forward strand.
GTCGGCAACGCGCACCGCCGCGCCTAGACTAGCCGCGATTGCACGGCTTCGAAAACGATCCGTCAGTGAGATGATGATTCCCGATCAAGCACTGCATCCCCGCAGGTCCGCGGCAGTTTGCCGACGCCGATGCTACCTGGCCGCGCCTGGCGGGGGTTCCCCAACAACTACGCAGAGGGAGGATCGACCCTGCAGACCAAATGAACACGAGACACGTGTCACATCACTTCCGATCCACCAGTCGACCGATATGCTCTAATGGCGTCAGTTTGTTCAGGCCAGCATTAGAAAGCCTGGGCGCGTGGTCGAGACGCGGCCCATGATGAGGTCGCTGGGGTGAGAGGGTGTTGACGCTGGCACCGAGCGTTTCCTCAAGCGTGCGGGCAACGCCGTCGGCGCCAAGCAGAAGCATGGGCAGACCGTAGGCGTCGGCCCAGGCACGCCAGTCGGCGGCAACAAGTTCGAGATCGTCGGACACCAGCAGTGGCACCGTCAGCATCGGATCATTGTGCAGAAGCTTGAGCTCCGATGTGATTTTTCCATCCGGATCCGCCATCGCGCAGGCGGCCACGCCGCAAAAAACCTTGGCGGGAAGGGCAATGATTGCCGGTACGTTGCGTAGATCCTGCGTGCGTCGGACCACCGCACCACGCTGGTTGAGCGTGAAGGTCACGTCACCATAGTTGTCGCGCGTGGTATAGCTCACCGTCTCCGCCAGCCGCGACGGGTCGAGACGCCTGTTGCGCCCGGTCCAAGAACTCGCCTCCGTTTCAGTATGAGTCCGCTCACTATCGTCCATCACAGGCACCTGGAGAGAGAAGGCTCCTGAAGCACAGCGTGCAACCCATGCCCCGAGTGAGCCCCAATCCTTTGCGGCGCGCCGTCTTCGGCTTGCGTCCAGCAACCGCTGCGTGCCTTCGCAATCTCTACTCCTCGTTGAGATCGAACGGATGTACCCGGCTCGAACTCTCAGCACATGTCCTACTGCCACGTAAAATAGCAGTGTACTGTGTATTAGCGATTACTAATTCATGTCAATTTTTTGGTACTTTGGCATAGCCTCGATCAACGGGAGGAAGTGATCCGAAGACGAGTCCACGCTTCCGACTTGCGGATGGCAGCTCTGCGGCCGCAGGTCGGGTGTTGGGTTGAGCGTTATCTGTGCTGCCGAGTTCCTGGTCAGCTATGTCAGAAAAGCGACGCACCTATCTACCAAACACATGTGGCCCCTCAATAGCTCGGAGTAGAGCAGTCAGCGAACACGCTGGTCGTGAATGCTCAAGCCCTCGCACTTCGTCGGATGGTTTGAGATTTGGTAGTGTTGGCTACCTAATGCCGCTGCTTAAGGACGACCGTTCAAGGAGGTCGTGTCCCTTGAGGTGGTGTAGCTCGGCGGCAGCGAAGCCGCTCGCGAGCGCGCCCTCAACAGCGTCGT
>NZ_VFVA01000058.1:0-22178 GCF_006442155.1 Mesorhizobium sp. B2-4-14
ACTGCCTACTGCCTACTGCCTACTGCCTACTGCCTACTGCCTACTGCCTACTGCCTACTGCCTACTGCCTACTGCCTCATTCCGGCTTGCGCAGAAGATAGGTGTCCATGATCCAGCCCTTTTCCTTGCGGACCTCTTCGCGACGCTTTTCGATCTCGGCGCCGACATCGCGGAGACGGCCGGAGATGATGATCTCGTCCGGCGTGCCGAGATAGGCGCCCCACTGGATGACGACATCCTGGTCGGCCAGCGTGTTGAAGGCGCATTTGCCATCGAGCATGACGACGGTGCTGCCGGCATTTTCGGGCAGCCCCTCGTCGGTAAGCTTGCGGCCGGTGGTGATCAGGATGGAATCGCCGATCCGGTTCAGCGCCGTCTTGTGGCTGGCGGCAAGCGCCTGGATGGCTGTGATGCCGGGGATGACGTCCAGTTCGAAGACGACATTGCCTCGCAGGCGCACCCGCTCGAGGATGCGTAGCGCGCTGTCGTAGAGCGAGGGATCGCCCCAGATCAGGAATGCGCCGCAGCCGTCGTCGCCGAGCTCGTCGCCGATCAAGCCTTCATAGATGGCGGCGATGGCTTCGTGCCAGTCGTCGACGGTCGAGCGGTAGGAGGATGTCGGCTCGGCGCGCACCGGCACGTCGAACTCGACCCGGCGTGACTTGGGGTTGGTGACGAAGCGGTCGCAGATCTCGCGCCGCAGTTCGGCAAGGTCGTTCTTGTCAGCCCCTTTGTCGGGGATGAACAGCACATCGGCCCGGTTCAGGCCTGATATGGCCTGCACGGTCAGGTGGTCGGGATTGCCGGCGCCGATGCCGATGACGAGAAGTTTGCGCATGGAGCGAACTCCTGCCTGATCGGAACCTGATAGTCCAGACCGGCGTGCCTCGGATGCGGAAGGGCTTTGAAACGCCACGTCGAAACGGCTAGGGTCATTCCAGGCATTCCAGCCGAGGGGGCTTCGATGTTGCGATATGTTCTGGGCGGAGCGTTAGCGTTTTCAATCGCGCCTGCCTTTGCCAACGACTCGATTGCCGAACTCGGCACTGGCGGCCTGATCCTGTCGCGCAGCGACGCCGTGGCGATGCAAAGCGAGGACCTCTTCATCTCGCCAGAAAAGGTGGCAGTCGACTACGTCTTCCACAACAACACCGACAAGGACGTTGACGCGATCGTCGCCTTCCCGATGCCCGACATCTCGGGCGATCCGGAGGAGATGCCGGCGATCCCCGAAAACCAGAGCGACAATTTCCTCGGCTTCGAGGTGACGATCGACGGTGCCGCGGCAAAACCGCAGCTCGAGCAGAAGGTGTTTGCGCTCGGCATCGACATCAGTGCCGATCTCAAGGCGCAGAATGTGCCGTTCAATCCGTTCGGCGACGCGGCCAAAGCGGCACTGGCGAAGCTGCCGCAGGCGGTTGCTCGGGACTGGGAGAGCCGCGGCATCATCATCGAGGATCCAGAGGCGGACAGCGGCCCGGGCGCCACCCCAGCCTATACACCCTTCTGGCAGTTGCGATCTACCTATTGGTGGCGCTCGACCTTTCCGGCGAACAAGGACGTTCATGTCTCGCACCGCTACAAGCCCAGCGTCGGCGGTACGTCTTCGGTCAGTTTCTTCTACGACGGCAAGTTCCAGGGGCAGTACGGGGCCTACAAGACCCGCTACTGCATGGACGACACGTTCGAAAATGCGCTGCGAAAGGCCGCCAAGGACAATGCGGACGGTTATCCCCGGTATTACGAGCGCCGTATCGCCTATATCCTGACCACCGGCGGCAACTGGGCGGCCGGCACTATCGGCAAGTTCAAGCTGACCGTCGACAAGGGCAATCCGAAAGCGCTGGTTTCGTTCTGTGGCGACAATGTCAAAAAGATCGGGCCGACGACCTTCGAGGTGACGGCGGACGATTTTTATCCCGAGCACGATATCGATATCCTGCTGCTCGAACCGTCGGACAGCAATGGCGGGGATGCGAACTGATGCACGTCGCGATCTACGTTGCCATCGCAGAGAATGGCGTGATCGGCCGGGACGGTGGATTGCCCTGGCGGCTCTCCACCGATCTCAAGCGTTTCAAGGCAGACACGATGGGCAAGCCCATCATCATGGGTCGCAAGACCTATGAGGGTATAGGCAGGCCATTGCCGGGCCGGCTGAACATCGTCGTCACGCGCGACAAGGCCTGGCGCGCCGAGGGCGTCGAGGTGGCGCATACGCTGGAAGCCGCGATTCAGCTGGCAACGGTGCGCGGACGCTGCATGGCTGGCGTGGACGAGGTCTGCGTTGTCGGCGGCGGCGAGATCTATGCCCAGGCGCTGCCGTTGGCCGACCGGCTGCACGTCACCCATGTGCTGGCCGCCGTCGACGGCGATGCGCATTTCCCGCCGATTGATCCGAAATCCTGGCGCGTGGTGAGCACGCAGGATGTTCCGGCCGGCGAAAAGGACAGCCATGCAACACGCTATACGGTTTACGAGCGCCGCAGCGAGATACTTTGAAAGACAAAAACGGTATTGAGGACGACAAAGGGTCGCTATCGGCCCAAAACGGATGAAGTCGGCGGCGCATCGCGTTGAAAGCGTGCGGTGGCGTCCCTATAGAAGAACAACTGGATTTGCGCCGCAACGCCGGCGCTTGAGGGAATTCCAAGCGAAAGGACATTCATGCCCTGGAACGACAAGAGTGGCGGAGGCGGCGGCCCTTGGGGGGGCGGCGGCAACAATCAGGGACCCTGGGGGCAGGGGCCAAAGGGACCGAGCGGCCCGCAGGGCTCGCCTCCCGATCTTGAAGACATCATCCGCCGCGGCCAGGACCGGCTGCGGCGCGCCCTGCCCGGCGGCGGTGGCGCCAGTCCGGCCGTGTTCGGGCTGATCGCCGCGGTGCTGGTCGTTCTGTGGGCGTTCCAAGCGGTCTATACCGTGCAGCCCGACGAGGTCGCGGTCGAACTGCGCTTTGGCAAGCCGAAGGCCCAACTATCGCAGCCCGGCCTGCATTTCCATTGGTGGCCGCTTGAAACCGTCGAGACGGCCAAGATTTCCGAGCAACTCGTTGATATCGGCGGCGGCAACACCAGCGGCAACGGCCTGATGTTGTCGGGCGACCAGAACATCGTCAACGTGCAGTTTTCGGTGGCCTATCAGGTCTCCGATCCCCGGGCCTATCTGTTCGACGTCTCCGATCCGGACGGCATGCTGCGGCAGGTCGCCGAAAGCGCCATGCGCGAAGCCGTCGGCCGCAGGCCGGCGCAGGATATCTTCCGCGACGACCGCCAGGGCATTGCGGCCTCGGTGCGCGAGATCATCCAGACGACGCTGGACGGCTACAAGGCCGGTCTGCAGGTCAACGCCATCTCGATCGAGGACGCGGCACCGCCGCGCGAAGTGGCTGACGCCTTCGACGAGGTGCAGCGCGCCGAACAAGACGAGGACAAGTTCGTCGAGCAGGCCAACCAGTATTCCAACCAGAAGCTGGGTCAGGCGCGCGGCGAGGCCGCACAGATCCGCGAAGACGCGGCCGCCTACAAGAACAGGGTGGTGCAGGAAGCCGAAGGTGAGGCGCAGCGCTTTATCTCCGTCTACGACGAATACGCCAAGGCGCCCGACGTGACGCGCAAGCGCCTCTATCTCGAAACCATGGAGAGGGTTCTGAAGGACTCCGGCAAGGTCATCGTCGAGCAGGGCAACGGGCAAGGGGTCGTTCCCTATCTGCCGCTGCCGGCATTGCAGCAGAAAGCGCCTGCATCAACCGCGCCTAGCGCGAACACGGGAGGTAACCGGTGATGGGCAACCGTCTTCCCGTCTTCGTCGTTATCGCGGCGGTTATCCTGTTCCTGATCTATTCGTCGGTTTTCGTGGTCAATGCGCGCCAGCAGGCGCTGGTGCTGCGCTTCGGCGAAATCGTCGACGTCAAGACCGAACCCGGCATCTACTTCAAGGCGCCGTTCTCGTTCTTTGACGCCGACACGGTGCAACTGATCGAGAACCGGGTGCTGCGTTTCGACCTCGACAACATCCGCGTCCAGGTTTCGGGCGGCAAGTTCTACGAGGTCGATGCCTTCATCGCCTACCGCATTTCGGATCCGCGTGTGTTCCGTGCTGCCGTGTCCGGCCAGATCGAACTGGCCGAAGCGCGGCTGAGGACCCGTCTCGACGCCGCCTTGCGCCGCGTCTACGGTCTGCGCGACTTCGAGGCCGCCCTCTCCGAAGAGCGCGCGGTAATGATGCGCGAAGTGCGCGATCAGCTCCGGCCCGACGCCACCTCGCTCGGTCTGCAGATCGAGGATGTCCGCATCCGCCGCACCGACCTCACGGCCGAGGTCTCGCAACAGACCTACGATCGCATGAAGGCCGAACGTCTGGCCGAGGCCGAAAGACTCAGGGCACGCGGCAACGAGGCGGCGCAGCGCATCCGCGCTCGCGCCGACCGCGAGGTCGTCGAGATCATCGCCGAAGCGCAGAAGGAGTCCGAGATCCTGCGCGGTGAGGGCGAGGCCCAACGCAGCGCCACCTTCGCCGACGCTTACAAGCGCGATCCGGCCTTCTTCGATTTCTATCGGTCGATGAACGCCTACGGCACGGCGCTGGACAATACCGGGACGACCATGGTGCTGTCGCCGAGTTCGGAGTTCTTCCGCTACTTCCGCGACCCCGATGGCAAGGAAGGGCCGGCGAAACCAGCGCCGGCACCTGCCGCGCCTGCCGCGCCGACGACACAACCCAGCACCGGTCAGTAACGGCCGGTGCAGGATTTCTTCGCGGCGATAGGCCTGGTCCTCGTCATAGAGGGCCTGGTCTATGGCGGCTTTCCCGGTTTCGCGAGGAAGCTCGCGGGCGAGGTGCTGTCGATGCCGGAGAATGCGTTGCGGATCGCCGGGCTGGCCGCGGTCGCCATCGGTGTCGGCGTCGTCTGGCTGGTGCGGGGTGGATGAGGCGGCCGGCTTTCGTTTAGGGCATAACGGAGGATTTATCCTCCGCGGATAGTCCTAGCCGCAAACGTGCCGTATTTTTTGCCAACATGGCGCGACACGGTGTTTTCGCCGTTGCGCTTTCTTTCTCAGAAATACCGGGAGGCCTCTCGATGACATCCACACTGCTTTTGCGCACGGTACGGCGGACGTTCATCGCTGGCACGGCAGCGCTTCTTGTCGGCACCGTCGCCATCCCGTCCTTCGTGACGCCGACATTCGCCAATGACGGGCCTGCTTCGGTGGCCGACCTCGCGGCAGGCCTGCTCGGCGCGGTGGTCAACATCTCGACCTCGCAGACGGTGAAGGGCACGGAGGGTCCGGGTGCCGTGCCGATGCCGCAGCTTCCCGAAGGCTCGCCGTTCCAGGACTTCTTCGACGATTTCTTCAAGAATCGCGGCGGCGGCAAGGACAATAGCGCGCAGAAGGTGCAGTCGCTGGGCTCGGGGTTCGTCATCGACGCCGACCAAGGCATCGTCGTCACCAACAACCACGTGATCGCCGATGCCGACGATATCGAGGTCAATTTCTCGGATGGGGTGACGCTGAAGGCGACGCTGGTCGGCACCGACACCAAGACCGACGTCGCGGTGCTGAAGGTCGATCCGAAAGGCCACAAGCTGACCGCGGTGAAATTCGGCGATTCCACCAAGATGCGCGTCGGCGACTGGGTGATGGCGGTCGGCAATCCGTTCGGCCTTGGCGGCACGGTCACGGTCGGCATCGTCTCGGCGCGCAACCGCGACATCAATTCCGGTCCTTATGACGACTTCATCCAGACTGATGCCGCGATCAATCGGGGCAATTCGGGCGGACCGCTGTTCAACAGCGCCGGTGAGGTTATCGGCATCAACACGGCGATCATTTCGCCGTCCGGCGGCTCGATCGGCATCGGTTTTTCCATCCCCTCGCAGCTCGCCTCGGGTGTTGTCGACCAGTTGCGCCAGTATGGCGAGACGCGGCGCGGCTGGCTCGGCGTGCGCATCCAGCCGGTGACGGACGACATCGCCGAAAGCCTCGGCATGACCACGGCCAAGGGCGCGTTGGTCGCCGGCGTCATCAAGGGTGGCCCTGTCGACAACGGCACCATCCAGGCCGGCGACGTCATCATCAAGTTCGACGGCAAGGACATTCATGAAATGCGCGACCTGCCGCGCGTGGTCGCCGAAAGCCCCGTCGGCAAGGCCGTCGACGTGCTGATCGTGCGCAAGGGAGTCGAGCAGACCGTGAAGGTGACGCTCGGCCGGCTTGAGGATGGCGAGAAGCTCGCAAGCGGCGAGCCGGGCAATACCAATCAGGACAAGGGCGGCGACAAGGCTCCGGCCGTCTCGACCGCATCGGTGCTTGGCATGACCGTCGGCGAGCTCAACGACGAGACGCGCAAGAAGTTCAGCATCGCCGCCGATGTCTCGGGCGTCGTCATCACCGACGTGGCCAAGGATTCCGCCGCTGCCGAGCGCGGCATCCAGCCGGGCGAGGTGATCACCGAGATCGCGCAGGAATCGGTCGCCACGCCCAAGGACGTCATGGACCGGATCGGCGCGCTGAAGGAGCAGGGCCGCAAGAACGCGCTGCTGATGCTCGCGTCGAAGACGGGTGAGTTGCGCTTCGTGACGATCCGGATGGATTGAGCTTTCAATCGAGCGACTTCTAAAAGGCGGCTAACCGGTCGCCTTTTTTCGCGCCTGCCACTCGGCGCGCGAGAGCCGATAGAGCACATGCCGCTTGAGTGCGGGATGGCTCTCGGGAATGCCGGGATGATCGAAATCGGCCGACGGGTCGGTCGTCATGCCGAGGCGTTTCATGACGGCGGTCGAGCGGTGGTTTTCCGCAACGGCGAAGGACACTATCTCGTCGAGGCCAAGCGTCTCGAAGCCGTAGTCCAGCCACGCCTCGGCGGCCTCGGTGACATAGCCCTTGCCCCAGAATTCGGGCGCCAGCCGCCAGCCGATCTCGATCGTGCCAGCCGGCAGGACGTCCATATCCTCGGTTCCTGATAGTCCGACAAAGCCAATGCACTGGGCGGTGGCGGCAATCTCGGCAGCGGCGAAGCCATAGCCGTCCGCATCGACCCAGGCACGGACCTGGTCCATCTTGGCGTCGGCCGCGGCGCGGTCGCGGCGGAACGGGAAGAACTCCATGACGCGGTCATCGGAGTTGATGCGATGGAAGAGCTCACGATCGCGCTCTTCCCAGTTGCGCAGGACGAGGCGCTCGGTGCGCATGGGTTTCATTGCACAAACTCTTCCTGACGATAGCCTTGGACATAGAGCAACGCGGTGAGGTCGCCATGGTCGATGCGAACCTTGGCCTGCGCCGCCACGGCTGGCTTGGCATGAAGCGCCACACCGGTGCCGGCGAGGCGGATCATGTCGAGATCGTTGGCGCCGTCGCCAACGGCAATGGCGTCGGCCGGCGTCAATTCCAGGCGCGCCGCGATTTCGAACAGCGCCTCGGCCTTGGCGGCACGGCCGAGGATCGGCTCGCCAACCAACCCGGTGAAGCGTCCGTCCTGTTCGAGCAGGCGGTTGGCGCGGTTTTCCTGAAAGCCGAGCATATCGGCGATGCGCGTGGTGAAGACCTCGAAGCCACCCGAGATGAGCGCTGTCCAGGCGCCGTTGGCGCGCATGGTCTGGACCAGCGCCCGGCCGCCCGAGGCCAATGTCAGGCGGTTGGCGACGATGCGGTCGACGACGGCGGCATCGAGGCCCCTGAGCAGCGCCACGCGTTCGCGCAGCGCCGGCTCGAAGGCGATCTCACCGTTCATCGACCGCGCGGTGATCGACGCGACGTGCTCCTTGACGCCGATCTCGTCGGCCAGTTCGTCGATGCATTCCTGATCGATCATGGTCGAATCCATATCGGCGAGGAGGATTTTCTTGCGACGCGTCTCGGCCTGCTGGACAATCACATCGATCGGTTCGGCGGCCAGTGCGGTGCGCAGCGTAGCGGTGATATAGGCGGCGTCGGCCGCTTGCGGCAAAGCGAGATCGCAGGCAATTCCTTCGGCCAGCCAGTCGACAGTGCTTGCGCCCACCGAGCGCGAGACCATATTCGCAAGCGACGGCGACAGGGCGCGGTCTGCGGGACGGGAAACAAGCGTGGCAATGAGCGGCATCGAAAATTCCGGCACGGATGCGGGCCAAGGCCGCGTGAAGAACGCGATCCTGATAGCCGGGCCGACCGCCAGCGGCAAGTCAGCACTGGCGCTCGATCTGGCCGAGCGCGCAGGCGGCGTCATCGTCAATACCGATTCCATGCAAGGCTATTCTGTTCTCGACGTGTTGACCGCGAGGCCGGAGGCGGCCGAGCTTGCACGCGTGCCGCATTTTCTCTACGGGCACGTCCATCCCGGCAGCGCCTATTCCACCGGCGCCTGGCTGCGCGACGTGATGGAACTCATCGACGACGGAACGCTCTCGCGGCGGCCGATCTTCGTCGGCGGCACCGGCCTTTATTTTCGCGCACTGGCCGAAGGTATTTCGGAAATGCCCGATATTCCGCAGCCGATCCGCGACCGTTGGCGCTACGAGCTGAAGGAGCAAGGCGCGGTCAAGCTGCACGCCCTGCTGCTGCGCGAGGATTCGAGAGCCGCCATGCAGCTGAAGCCAACCGACAGCCAGCGCATCGTACGGGCGCTGGAGGTTCTCGACGCCTCCGGCCGATCGATCCTGGACTGGCAGGCCGCGCGCGGTCGCCCTCTCATCGACAGGCAGACGGCCGGTTTCCTGGTCATCGAGCCGGACCGGGCGGCGCTGGTTGATCGTATCGAAAGGCGCTTCGACCAGATGCTGGACAAGGGTGCGCTGGAGGAGGTCAGGCAATTAGCGGCCCTTCGCCTCGATCCGGATCTGCCGGCGATGAAGGCGATCGGCGTTCGCGAACTGCAGGCCGCGATGGCCGGACAATCCAGTTTTCCCGAGGCGATCGAACGCGCCAAGATCGCAACACGGCAATATGCCAAGCGGCAGGCGACCTGGTTTCGACATCAGCTGGGGCCTGAATGGCAAAGACTGTGCCCGGGTGACGATCTCGAAACCAAGATTTCAACGCTGGTTGCTAATGCAACTTAAAAAGTCGACATCGAGGGAAGGGTTCCCGCCGAAGTTGTTGGAATTAACGCTCCGTAAGTCGGTCCGTGCCATAAGGTCGATGGGTACTTTTCCATCGGGGAGCAGATGCGTTTCCATAAGGCGGAATCCGCTTTCTTCGTCTTTATCTTCGTGATCCTGGCCGCCGGCCTGGTGACGCTGCACGCTTATGGGCTCTTGCAATCCTTCGCCACCGAACTCCATACGGCCTCGGGCCTGGACAAGGTCATCTACCTCAACAAACTGTTGTTCGCGACGGGCGTGCTGCTTGCGACCGCGCTGTTTTTCGGCATCTTCTTCATCTATCCGCTGATCCGCAAACAGGCGACGGAAGAAGGCAAGCTGCGCGCCATGACTGTTTCACTCAGCGCCCGCTCCGAAACGCTCGAGCACGCCGCCCTGACAGACGGCCTGACCGGCATGCAGAACCGGCGCTATTTCGATGATGCGCTGAAGGAATATCTCGAGGAGTTCCGGCGCATCGAAAAGCCGGTCGGGCTGATGATCCTCGATCTCGACCATTTCAAGCAGGTCAACGACACCCATGGCCACGATGTCGGCGACGAGGTGCTCAGGGCTGTCGCCAACTGCCTCAAGGACATGACACGCTACCACGATGTGGTGGCACGGCTGGGCGGCGAGGAGTTCGCCGTGGTCACGCCCAATATGGAGGCGGAACTGCTGGCCAAATTCGCCGAGCGCATCCGCAGGGCGGTCGCCAACATGTCGATCCTTTCGGGCAATGTCCGGCTCAAGATCACGACAAGCGTGGGCCTTGCCGTCTGGGACCGCAAGGAGACCGCCGAGGAATTCTATCGCCGGGCTGACCGCCAGCTCTATGAAGCGAAGAGGCAAGGCCGCAACCGCGTCTGCGCCTAAAATCCCATCATTGAATTCGTGAGGCTGGCCGTCTGCCGCTGTTTTCTGCGCTTCCGGTGCTCACGGACTGAATGTCCGCTCCGCTCCGGTTCTCGAAAACAGCACCACCCGGACTCAGCCTGACGAATTCCCTGACGGGATTTAACCAAGGTGGCCTACGAAGTCCGCAAGCTGCAGGTTCAATCGTTCTGGAGACGCAGGCCGAAGGTGGCGGGCTTGAGGCCATAGCGCGTGTCGAAATCGTCGTCCGACTGGACGCGAGCGGTTGCCGGCTTGCGATAATCAGGATCACCGGCCTGCCGGCCGGAATCGACCACCTCGGCGAAGGCCATCGCCTGCTGCTGTGGTTTTGGCACGTTGCGCAGTCGCTCGACGATCGCCACCAGGTCGACATCGTCGCCGCTCTTCGGCGACGCGGTTTCTTCGCGCCTGGACGTGCCGGGGATCAAATGCGCCGGCAGTCTTTCGAATTTCAGCCGCATCGTCGTCGCCACGCCTTCGCCGAAGGCGATGGCTTCGCGCTGGCCCATGGACGACAGGAAGGCAAGCGTGGAGGCGGACGAGTCGGCGATAGCCGAGCGGATGATCGCCTGGTCCTGCTCGTTGGCGAGCCGCATGGCGAAGAAGGTCGAGCACTGTGACAGGATGGTCGGGTCGAGCTCGCCCGGACGCTGGGTGACGACGCCGAGATAGCAGCCATATTTGCGGCCTTCCTTGGCGATGCGCGACAGCGCGTGGCGTGTCGGCGCAAAGCCGAGGCGCGCATCGGCCGGCATGTAGCGGTGGGCTTCCTCGCACAGCAACAGGAGTTGCAGCTTGCCCTCGCTCCACAGAGCGAGGTCGAAGGCCAGGCGCGCCAGCACCGAACAGACGGAGTTGACCACTTCGGAGGGCATGCCGGCCATCTCGAAGCAGGTTACCGGGCGGCCGTGATGCGGCACGCGGAAAATGTTGCCGATCGTCTCGTGGATGGTGTCCTCGATCAGGCGCGAGCTGAACATGAAGCGGTAGCGCGGATCGGCGGCGGCCGATTCGATCCGCGTCTTCAGCGATTTGAGCGTCGGGCGGTCGTTCTTGCTTTCGAGCATGCCCATGCGCTCGTCGATCTGCTTGAGCAGGTCGGCGATGCGGTAAGGCACAGGCGTATCGGCGGTCAGCGCATCGTTGCCGCGCCTGAGATAGGTGCCCGAGCTCGGGTTGCGGTAGAGATTCTTGGCGAGCGGAATGAGATCGCGCAAAGCGTCGATTTCTTCCGGGACCGTTTCACGGCCCCGAAACAGCACTTCGGCGAATTCCTCCAGCCGGAACATCCAGAACGGCAGGTCGAGCGTCTTGGAATCGACCTTGACGCAATATTCGGGCAGCGAGGCCGCGAACTCGTTATGCGGGTCGAGGATCAGGATGCGCAGGTCGGGTCGCGCCGTGATCGATTTGCGCAGCAGCAGCGAGACGGCGGTGGACTTGCCGACGCCGGTGGTGCCGACGATGGCGAAATGGCGCGCCAGCGTGTCGTCGATGGCGATGTTGGCGGCGATCGCGTCGTCCTGCGACAGCGAGCCGATGGTGATGGAATGCCGCCCGGCCAGATCGTAGACGGCCTGGAGGTCGCGGCTGCGGATGCGGTGCGCGATGGCGCCAATGTGCGGATAGGTGGTGATGCCGCGGTCGAAGATCGGCTTGGCTCCGGGTTCGGCCGCGTCGCGGACTTCGCCGATTAGCTCGATGCTGACCTCGATAGCGTTCTGGCCCTCATTGCTCCAGGCGCGGTCCGATTTGCCGATGGCATAGACCAGGCCGACGGTTCGCGTCGTCCCCAGATTGATGGAGATCATCTTGCCGACCGTCCACAGGCCGGTGACGGCGCCATCAATGTCGTCGGCATAGGCGCTGATGGTGGCGCGCGCGCCGTCGCATTGCACGACATTGCCCAGGATGCGCCGGTCGTTCTGCTCTGCGTTGCGGCGCTCCTGCGATGTCGGTTCTCCGACGGAAGCTTCGCGTTCGACATACATGGACAGGCCAATCCCTATTTTCCCTGGAGCATGGACCCTAGCGGGATGGGGTTAAGGTCGGATGAGGCTGGATGGTGTAAGGAGGATTAAGCGCCTGTTGAAAATTGTCGCAAATGGCTCTTCTGCATCGTCTGAGTTTCGCTATAATGTACGAATGAATAATATAGCGAACGATATTTCCTTGGGCATCGGCAGCCGAATCCACACCGAACGGACCATGCGGGACTGGTCATTGGCCGAGCTCGCCGAGCGGTCCGGCGTTTCCAAGGCGATGCTGAGCACGATCGAGCGCGGCATGACCAGCCCGACGGCGACCCTTCTGGTGCGCATCGCGGCGGCCTTCGGGATGACGCTGTCGACCCTCATCGCACGGGCGGAATTGCAAGGCGGCGGGGTGCTGCGCGAGGCCGACCAGCCGGTGTGGCGCGATCCTGCCACGGGCTATGTCAGGCGGCATTTGTCGCCGGCCAGCGACATGCCGCTCGAACTGATCAAGGTGCATTTGCCGGCGGGCGCCAAGGTGAGCTTGCCCGCGGCCTCCTATGCCTTCATCAAGCAGCAGATCTGGCTGGTTTCCGGGCGGCTCGAATTCACCGAGGGCGATGTGGTGCACCGGCTCGAATCTGGTGACTGCCTGGCACTCGGCGCGCCGTCGGACTGCACCTTTCATGCCCTGGAGGCGGACGCCGACTATCTCGTGGCGCTGGTCAGGGGCTGACCTCATGGCAAGACGGCCAAAGCGCTCCCACAATGGGGGGCCGCCGCTTGACGACTACAAGGGGCCGCCATGGGGCAGGGGCGACCCCTACATCTTCCTGGCCTGGCAGGCCGCGCACGCAAAGGCATGGAAGGCGCCGAGCCACGAGGTCATGCTGATGCGCACGGACAAGGCCGAACGGCTGGGCCTGACCTATGAGGAATACACGCTCGAGATCCTGGTGCGCGGACAGCATCTCAGGGAAGACGACACCGAGCGCATCAGTGCCATCAAAGCCGCTCGCAAGCGACGGCGCGTGCGCCATCTCGGCTGACGGCCTCGAGCCCACGTCGCGTCATCTCCAGAGGACCAGGCATGAATTCCATCGAAATCGGAACGCTGAGCGCCAATGCTGAAACGCTGGCGATGCTGACTGACCTGCTTGTCGAAACGGTTGCCGCCGGCGGTTCGGTCAGCTTCATGCATCCGCTCGCGCCGGAGGCGGCAAACGCATTCTGGGAGAGGTCGCTGGCCGCGGCGGCAAGAGGCGAGAGGGTGGTGCTTGGCGCGTGGGATGGCAGGGCACTGGTCGGCACCGTCACCTTGCTGCTCGATTGCCCACCCAACCAGCCGCACCGGGCCGAGATCGCCAAGCTGATGACATCGGCCGAACACCGGGGCAGGGGCATCGGAACGCGCCTTATGAAGGCGGCCGAGCGTCTCGCCGCCGAGAGGGGGCGCACGCTGCTGGTCCTGGACACGGCGACCGAGGAAGGTGCTTCGGGCCTCTACGAAAAACTCGGCTTCACCCTGACCGGCGAAATACCGGACTATGCGCTGAAGCCGCATGGTGGGCTGACAGGCACGCTGATCTACTGGAAGCGTATCGCCTCATCGTCCCGGTAGTTCCGCGCCGTCAGGCCGAAGCCGCACTGGAGAGGCGGCTCAGCAACCAGCGGCGGAAATCCTGCTCGGCACTGGTCAGGCGCACGGTCGGTGCCCTGGTCAGAAAATGGCCCGAGGTGCTGGAGAGCTCGAAGTCGGAAAGCGGCACCAAGGTCCTGTTTTCGAGTGCCGCGTCGACGAGCGGCCGCGACCCCAGAAGCACGCCGGCGCCGGCACTCGCCGCTTCCATCGCGGCGACGAAACTGTCGAAGCGGTGGGATCGCTGGGGGTGGCCGGCCAATCCGGCCCCCGCGAACCATTCCGCCCACATCTCGCGCGCGCCGGCGACCAGAAGCAGCGGCAGGGATGCCCAGTCGGCGGCGCCGGCCAGGGCCGGGCTGGCCACCGGCACAAGCCGCTCGGCCGTCAGCCTGTCGGCTTCGCGTCCTGGAAAGGATCCGTTGCCGAAACGGATGTCGAGCGCGGAGCCCGGCAGGTCGTAGTCGGTCGGGCGATGGATCGTCACAAGATCGAGTTGGATGCGCGGCAGCGCCTCGGCAAGATCGGGCAACGCCGGGACCAGCACCAGCAGGGCGAAGGAGATCGGCACCCGGATCGAGACGGTCTGGACGGCGCGGGGTTCGAACAGTTCCGTTGTGCTGCTGGAGATGGTGGCGAAGGCCGACTGGATGTGCGGCAGATAGGCGGCGCCCTCCGGCGACAGCGCGACACCACGCGCCAGTCGTGAGAACAGGCGCGTCTTCAATCGTTCCTCGAGCAGCCGGATATGCTGGCTGACGGCTGCCTGTGTCAGGCCGAGTTCGGCCGCGGCCGCCGTGAAGTTCGACAGCCGTGCCGAGGCCTCGAAACTGCGCAGCCAGTCAAGTGGGGGCAGGGAGGGAATGGATTTTCGAGCCATTAGCTATTTGCGGTCATTGGCCAAAAAACGATAATTTGAGTTATGCCGTTCGCGCGGTCAACATGCATTCGAAACCCACGGATCGGCCCGTGGGCCGTAACGGACAGGAACAGTATTTCCATGTTGACCCACGCGCTGGTTGGCGACGACGGCAGAACAATCGAACTTGGCTGGCAGGACGGGAGGCACACCCGCTTTCATGCCATGTGGCTGCGCGACAATGCGCTGGACGACAAGACGCGCAGCGCCGGCAACGGCCAACGCCTGATCACCATCCTGGACATTCCGGCCGACACGAAGATCGGTGCGGCCGCGATCAAGGGCGATGCCCTCGAGATCAGCTTCGTGCCGGAGCAGAAGACCGTCAGCTTTCCGGCTGCCTGGTTGAGCGCCAATGCCTATGATCGCGATACGACGCGCGGGGCTGGCTGGACCGGAGAGGATATTGTGCGCTGGACCAAGGCCAGCGTGCAGAACTCGGTTCCACGCGCCGGCTACGCTGCTGCCAGCCATGACCGTACCGTCCTGCGCGAGTGGCTTTCGGCGGTGAGGACCTATGGCTTTGCCGTGATGGACGGCCTGCCAGCGGAATCCGGGGCATTGTGCAAGGTCTCCGATCTGTTCGGCTATATCAGGGAGACCAATTACGGCCGCTGGTTCGAAGTGCGCGCCGAGGTCAATCCCAACAATCTCGCCTACACCAATCTCGGCCTCCAGGCGCATACGGATAACCCCTATCGCGATCCCGTGCCGACCCTGCAGATCCTTTCCTGCATCGAGAATACAGTGGAGGGTGGGGAATCCAGCGTTGTCGACGGTTTTGCCGTCGCGGCGGCGTTGCAGGCCGAGAACCCTGAAGGCTTCCGGCTGTTGAGTTCCTGTCCGGCGCGCTTCGAATATGCCGGCTCATCCGGCGTGCGGCTGCAATCCAAGCGTCCGATGATCGAGCTTGGACCGGATGGCGAGTTGATCTGCATCCGCTTCAACAACCGCTCGCTGGCGCCTGTCGTCGACGTGCCGTTCGCAGACATGGACGCCTACTATGGCGCCTATCGCCGGTTCGCCGAACTGATCGAGGATCCGTCCTTCGAAGTGACCTTCAAGCTGGAGGCGGGCCAGGCGTTCATCGTCGACAACACACGGGTCATGCATGCCCGCAAGGCTTTCTCCGGCACAGGCAAGCGCTGGCTGCAGGGATGCTACGCCGACAAGGACGGCCTGTTGTCGACGCTGGCGGCGATCGAGCACGGCTTCAAGGAGGCCGCGGAATGAGCGGTCAGGATCTGAACGCGGGCAATATCGTCGAATTCATCGCCGACATTTTCGAGCGCCGGGGTGCGGAATCCTATCTCGGCGAGCCGGTGACGATGTCGGAACACATGCTGCAGGGCGCCTGGCTGGCGGAGCAGGATGGAGCGCCGGAGGTGCTGGTGGCCGCCGCCCTGCTGCACGACATCGGCCATTACACCAGCGAGTTCGGCACCTATTCGCCCGACGATGTCGAGGACAAGCATCATGACGAAGCCGGCGGCGAGGTGCTGGCGCCGTTCTTCCCGCCGGTCATCGTCGAGTGCGTGAGGCTGCACGTCGCGGCCAAGCGTTATCTCTGCGCCACCGACCCGACCTATTTCTCCAAGCTGTCGCCGGCTTCGGTGCATACGTTGTCTCTGCAGGGTGGGCCGATGAGTGCCGAGGAGGTGGCCGAGTTCCGCAGCAACCCGTTCCATGAGGAAGCGGTGCGGGTCCGCATCTGGGACGAGGGCGGCAAGATCGCCAATATGAAGACGCGGGCGTTTCGCGACTATGTACCCTTGCTACAGCGCGTCGTGGAAAAGTTCGCGGCCCAAAGGACGACATAAGGACGAAGCCCGACACGACCGGGCTTCCGTCCCACTCCACCTTTTTGCTTCAGCCCTTGTGGTGGACTTCCTGCAACCCGTAGACCGGCGTCGGCACACCGACTTGCCTGGCTTTCAGCTGCAGCGACAGGAACTGCGAATAGTGCCGTGACTGGTGCAGATTGCCGCCGTGGAACCACAGCGCCTCTTGCTGGGTCGGCTTCCACATGTTGCGCAGTTCGCCTTCCCACGGGCCGGGGTCCTTGGTGGTGTTCGAACCGAGGCCCCAGCATTTGCCGACCCTGTCGGCGGTTTCACGCGAGATCAGGTCGGCCGCCCAGCCGTTCATCGAACCATAGCCGGTCGCGTACACGATGAGATCGGCGGGCAGTTCCGTGCCATCGCCAAGCAGCACCGAATGCTCCTTGATCTCCTTCACGTCGACACCGCTCTTCAGCTTGATCGACCCGTCGATGATCAACTGCGAGGCGCCGACGTCTATATAGTAGCCGGAGCCGCGCCTGAGGTACTTCATGAACAGGCCAGACTCGTCATCGCCCCAGTCGAGCATGAAGCCGGCCTTGTCGAGCCCCTCGTAAAAGGCCGCGTCGCGTTTCTTCATCTCGGCATAGGCCGGGATCTGGAATTCATGCAGGATCTTGTAGGGCAGGGAGGCGAAGATCAGGTCGGCTTTGGCGGTGGTGATGCCGTTTTGCACCGCTTGTTCCGAATAGAGGGAACCCAGCCCGATTTCCATCAGCGTGTCGGACCTGGAGATATGGGTGCTCGAGCGCTGCACCATGGTCACGTCAGCGCCCGCTTCCCAAAGTGCCGCTGATATGTCGTGGGCGGAATTGTTCGAACCGATAACCACCGCCTTCTTGCCGGCATAGGCATCGGCACCGGGATGTTGCGAGGAGTGGTGCTGGTCGCCCTTGAAATTTTCCATACCCTTGAATTTGGGCAGGTTTGCTTTGCCGGCCTGCCCGGTGGCCAGCACCAACTGCTTCGGTTTCAAGGTGATGTCCTTGCCGTCGCGGTGCACCACGACAGTCCATTCCTTTTCCTTGTCGTCGTAGGACGCACTCTTGGCCTCTGTCGACGACCAGTAATTCAGCTCCATCACCTTGGTGTACATTTCCAGCCAGTCGCCGATCTTGTCCTTGGGCGAGAACACCGGCCAGTTTCTGGGGAAATCGATATAGGGCAGATGGTCGTACCAGACCGGATCGTGCAGGCAGAGCGACTTGTAGCGCTTGCGCCAGCTGTCGCCGGCGCGTTCGTTCTTCTCGATGATGATGGTCGGCACGCCGAGCTGCCGCAGGCGCGCACCAAGCGCGATGCCGCCCTGGCCGCCGCCGATGATCACCGTGTAGGGCTGTGTCTTGAAGCCGAGTTCCGCCGCTTCCTTCTCGCGTTCTTCCTTCCAGGTTGGGCGGTTCTTGCCGGAGCCATGCTTGGCGCCCATCGGCCGCGCGAAACCCGCCGGCTCCTCATGGCCTTTCAGTTCGACCATGGTGGTCAGCAGCGTCCAGATCTTGCCGTCCTTCAGCCTGATATGGCCAAAACCGCGCGCAACCTCGGTCTCGAAGCTGATCCAGCCGTCGATCACTCCACCGCTCTCGGTCGCATCCTCGCCCTCGGCGAGGGCGAAGTGCGAGGGTTTCGTCCTCGACAACTGGCTATTCAGCATGTGGCGGACCTGGTCACGGCCTTCCATGGTCTTGATGTTCCAGGTGAAGGTGACGAGGTCGCGCCAATAGCAGTCTTCCTGGAAACAGCCGACCGCCTTGTCTATGTCGCCGGCGGCAAGAGCGCCACCGAACGCATCGAGCAGGTCGGAAAGCTTTTTGTTGGGGGCTTTGTCGAGCATGAATTTCCTCCGGATTCGAAACGCTTCTTGGTCGAGCTATTGTGGCCGGGTGGGGCGGTCCGACATGGACAAAGTATCCCGTCAAAAGCTTCGCTGCGTCACGCCCTCCAATAGTTTGGCATGTTTTCAATGGCTTACCGAAACCCGACCGGGTATTTGTCTCGTGACGACTGATCACGCCGTCCGACCGTAAGCCCGCCGCTCATTCGCGTTCATGCCATTCACATTCGCCGTTGACAGCGGCGTGGAACCAATCCTATTGTCCGCCACCATGAAAAAGGCACTCATTCTCGTAGGAAGGCGCGTGGGCAAGGCGGTGTAACCGCCGGGCGAAAACCTCCCATGCGCAACACACAGGCTCCCTCGGGGGCCTTTTTTATTGCCTGAAACACGACTAAACGACCAGCAAACGCCAGATGGCGGACAGTACGGGACCAGACCGATGAGCAATGGACAGAACGGGCGACGTGAAATGACGGGCGCCGAAATGGTGGTGCAGGCGCTGAAGGACAATGGCGTCAAGCATGTCTTCGGTTATCCCGGCGGCGCGGTCCTTCCGATCTACGACGAGATTTTCCAGCAGGACGAGGTCGAGCACATTCTGGTCAGGCACGAACAGGGTGCCGGCCACGCCGCCGAGGGCTATGCCCGTTCGACCGGCAAGGCCGGCGTCATGCTGGTGACCTCCGGGCCCGGCGCCACCAATGCGGTGACGCCGCTGCAGGACGCGCTGATGGATTCGATTCCGCTGGTCTGCCTGACGGGGCAGGTGCCGACCTCCTTGATCGGCTCCGATGCGTTCCAGGAGTGCGACACGGTCGGCATCACGCGCCCCTGCACCAAGCACAACTGGCTGGTGAAGGACGTCAATGATCTCGCCGCGACCATCCACGAGGCCTTCCATGTCGCCACGACCGGCCGTCCCGGCCCGGTGGTGGTCGACATTCCGAAGGATGTGCAGTTCGCCAAGGGGTTTTATGTCCCGCCGCAGATCGCGCCGCGCACCAGCTACCAGCCGAAGGTCCAGGGTGACCTCGAGAAGATCAAGGCGGCGGTCGAATTGATGGCCGGTGCCAAGAAGCCGATCATCTATTCGGGCGGCGGTGTCGTCAATTCCGGCCCGGAAGCGAGCCACCTGCTGCGGGAACTGGTCGACCTCACCGGCTTCCCGATCACCTCGACGCTGATGGGGCTTGGCGCCTATCCGGCATCAGGCAAGAACTGGGTCGGCATGCTGGGCATGCACGGCACCTACGAAGCCAACATGGCCATGCACGACTGCGACGTGATGGTCTGCATCGGCGCCCGTTTCGACGACCGCATCACCGGGCGGCTCAACGCGTTTTCGCCGAACTCGAAAAAGATCCACATCGACATCGATCCGTCCTCCATCAACAAGAACGTTCATGCCGATGTTCCTGTTATCGGCGATGTCGGCCGCGTGCTGGAGGACATGGTGCGGCTGTGGCGGGCGACCGCCAAGAGCGACAAGAAGGCGCTTTATCCCTGGTGGGAGCAGATCGCCAAATGGCGCGGGCGCGACTCCCTGGCGTTCAAGATGAACCACGACGTGATCATGCCGCAATACGCCATCCAACGGCTCTACGAACTGACCAAGGACAGGGACACCTACATCACCACCGAGGTCGGCCAGCATCAGATGTGGGCGGCGCAGCACTATCATTTCGAGAAGCCGAACCGCTGGATGACGTCAGGCGGACTGGGCACGATGGGTTACGGCCTGCCGGCCGCACTCGGCGTGCAGATCGCGCATCCCGACGCGCTGGTGATCGACATCGCCGGCGACGCCTCGGTGCAGATGACGATGCAGGAGATGAGTG
The DNA here is from genome assembly GCF_006442155.1 of Mesorhizobium sp. B2-4-14. Classification (NCBI taxonomy): domain Bacteria; kingdom Pseudomonadati; phylum Pseudomonadota; class Alphaproteobacteria; order Hyphomicrobiales; family Phyllobacteriaceae; genus Mesorhizobium; species Mesorhizobium sp. B2-4-14. Next base: position 20,003 of record NZ_VFVA01000058.1, read on the forward strand.
CGGCGGTGCAGTATGACGCGCCGATCAAGATCTTCATCCTCAACAACCAATATATGGGCATGGTGCGCCAGTGGCAGCAGCTGCTGCACGGCAACCGGCTGTCGCATTCCTATACCGAGGCGATGCCGGACTTCGTCAAGCTGGCCGAAGCCTATGGCGGCCACGGCATCCGCTGCGAGAAGCCGGACGAGCTGGATGACGCCATCAAGGAAATGATTTCGGTCAGGAAGCCGGTGCTGTTCGACTGCCGCGTGGCGAACCTCGCCAATTGCTTCCCGATGATCCCCTCGGGCAAGGCTCATAACGAGATGCTGCTGCCGGACGAGGCGACCGACGAGGCCGTGGCCAACGCCATCGATGCCAAGGGCAGGGAACTGGTGTAGACGACGAGCCAGGGCAGGCCTTGTCGAATGAGGCCGTGCGCAAGCAAACAGTTAGATCAAGAATTTGAGATCCAGGTCATGAACGCACAGCACCTTCAACCCACCGGTTCCGCCTACTTTATCGCCAAGGAGACGGAGCGGCCGGAAAACCACACGCTTTCCGTGCTGGTCGACAATGAACCAGGCGTTCTTGCCCGGGTCATCGGCCTGTTTTCCGGGCGCGGCTACAACATCGAGAGCCTGACCGTCTCCGAGACCGAGCATGAGAAGCATCTGTCGCGCATCACCATCGTGACGCGCGGCACGCCGCATGTGCTGGAACAGATCAAGCACCAGCTCGAGCGCATCGTGCCGGTCCACCGCGTGGTCGATCTCACCGTGCGTTCGCACGAATTCGGCCAGGAGCGGCCGCTGGAGCGGGAACTGGCGCTGGTCAAGGTTGCCGGCACCGGCGAGGCCCGCGTCGAGGCTCTGCGGCTGGCCGACGCCTTCCGCGCCAGCGTCATCGACGCCAACACCGAGCATTTCATCTTCGAGATCACCGGCAAGGGCTCCAAGCTCGACCAGTTCATCGCCATCATGAAGCCGCTCGGCCTGGTCGAAATCTGCCGCACCGGCGTGGCGGCGATGAATCGCGGCCCGCAAGGCATGTAGGGCGCGCGGTAGCCGGAAACGCCTTTGCTGAAAAGCATGGCTTGCCACCCCGGCGGCTGGCCTTTGCGAGGCAGCCGATAAAAGTAAACATTGCTGACCTTGTGAACCCGATGTCCCTCGACGCATTCCTCGCTCTGCTGGTCTACGCCTTCGTGACCTCGATCACGCCGGGGCCGAACAATCTCATGTTGCTGGCTTCGGGCGTGAATTTCGGCCTGGTCAGGAGCGTGCCGCATATGCTTGGCATCAGCATCGGCTTTCTTGTCCTGCTGCTTGCCGTGGGCCTTGGTCTTGGCGCGCTGCTGACGGCGTTTCCCGCACTGCACACCGCGCTGAAGATCGCGGGCGCCGTCTATCTGCTCTACCTTGCCTGGAAGATTGCCATGTCGCGTTCGCTCAGCGGCAAGGGAGAGGCAAAGGGGCAGCCGATGCGTTTCATCGATGCGGCGGCGTTCCAGTGGGTCAATCCCAAGGCCTGGGTGATGGCGATCACCGCCATGGCCGTCTACAGCAATCCGGAGCACCCATTCCTGTCTGTGGTGCTGATCTCTGTAGCCTTCACCATCGTCAATCTGCCGAGCGTCTCGGTGTGGGCGGGCTTCGGTACGGCGTTGCGCGGTTTCCTGTCGGATCCGGCGCGGCTGAAATGGTTCAACATCGCCATGGGCGTGCTGCTGGCGGCGACGCTGTGGCCGATGCTGCGGTAGCACAATCCGGGGGTCGATAGACCCTGATCCGCGGATGCGGCAGCCTGCAGAGCGATTGTGCAGTGCACATTAAATCTTCGTAATGCCGTGTTTTGGCCCTTTTCCGCCCAACGCGTGTCCTATCTATTCAGCGAAATTGCGGCAGGGTGCCGTGAAATGAGCTAGAATACGACCACCTGGCTATGGCGTGTCGGACGGAGCGGACCCTTGACGATGCGTGGAAAAGTCATTCTTTCATTGCTGGCAGCCGCCTGTGCAGGCGCGGCCTGGCTCTATGTGTCTCCCGATACGCTGGGCAAGGTCGAGCAGTTCATCGGCGCAAAGCAGGCCGCGGTAGCGGACAAGGCGGCAACCGGCACGCAGACAGCCGACAAGACAGCAGCCGACAAGACAGCAGCCGACAAGACAGCAGCAGACAAGGGGGCAACGGAC
>NZ_VFVA01000059.1:0-21922 GCF_006442155.1 Mesorhizobium sp. B2-4-14
TTCAGGGGCGGGTCGCTTCAACATGACCCAGTGAATCAAAAACCCCCGGCAAATGCCAGGGGTTTGTCAGCAGTCTGGACCGGCCAGAGGCCGGTCTTTTGCAACTCAAACCTTAAAAAGCTGGTCTCAGCTTTCCTTGGGCGTCAGCACCTGGCGACCGCGATACATGCCGGTCTTCAGGTCGATGTGGTGCGGGCGGCGCATTTCGCCGGAATTCTTGTCCTCAACATAGGTCGGGGCCTTGAGGGCGTCGGCCGAGCGGCGCATGCCGCGCTTGGACGGAGAGGTTTTGCGTTTCGGAACGGCCATGGATATGCTCCACTACATGGTCAAAAGCCCCGCCCGCCCTCGTGAAAGGGCCATGTCGGGGCCTAAATCTGAGAAAGTCGGGTGCCTATACACGCCTGACATCGTTTTGGCCAGCACTGCGGTGAATTTTTTTGAGTCGGCTACTCGAGACAGCCGACATAAGCGCCGGAACGGCCGGCACGCCGCTCGATCAGATTGGCGAGTCTCCGAAGGCCCGGCCCCGGCTTTGCCGGATTGCGGGCGATCGGATTGGGCAAGGTGACGGCCAGCAGTGCCGCCTGCCGTCTGGACAACTGCTTTGCCGGAATGCCGAAATGATGCTGCGCCGCCGCCTCGATTCCATAGATGCCCGGCCCCCATTCGGCGATGTTGAGATAGATTTCCATGATGCGCCGTTTCGACATCACGGCGTCGAAATAGACGGCCAGCGGCAGTTCGACGACCTTGCGCACCGAGCCCAGCGGCCGCGACCACAGGAACAGGTTCTTCACCGTCTGCATGGTAATTGTCGAGGCCCCGCGCGTCGCCTCGCCAGCCAGCGCATCGTCGACGACGCCCCTGAGTTCGCCGAGATCGACACCGCGATGGAAGCAGAATTGTCCGTCCTCCGACATGATGACGGAATGGGCCAGCACTGGCGCCACATCGTCGATCGACACCCAGCGCCGGTCGTAGCCGGAGAAGGTCGCCAGGTCCTTCAGCATCAATGTCGAGACCGGATGCACGAAAGGTGGCAGATAGAGGAATGTCAGCACCGCCGGGATAAGCGCCAGCACGGCGGCCATGACAATGCCGCGCCGGACCCAGCGCCTGAGACTGCGGCGGTTTATGCCGCGCGATCTCGTCGCCATGTCCAGCTTTTCGGTTTCATGATCGACGATCGGTTCCGCCAAGCCGCCCAACCCGTGCTGTGGAGCGCGTCGCGAAATCGCTCCTGTCAGTCATTCGGCGGCGTTGTCGAGAACCGGAGCCGTACGTACAGTCGCGTACGTGAGCACCGGAAGCGCGGGAAACACCGTCAGATGACCGCAGGATCGGAGTTTCCCAACGGGCTCTTACCGCTCCGGCATAATGGCGCTTGGCTTCTTGCGCAACGTCTGAGTGTCGGCTACCGGTCCGGCCATGACGAATGACGACGAAATGGCGTTCGAAATGGCGCTCATCAGGCGGGCCGCCGCCGTCGAGGTACTGCTGCGGCGGTTGCTCGACGACCGACCGCTTTCGGGCGAGATCACGCGGCCCGATCGTCTGATGGCGGCGATGCGCCACGGCGTGCTGAACGGCGGCAAGCGGCTGCGCCCGTTTCTGGTCATGGAAAGCGCTGCCCTGTTTTCCGCCGATGGCGAAGCGGCGCTGCGCGTCGCGGCGGCCCTCGAAAGCGTTCACTGCTACTCGCTGATCCATGACGACCTGCCGGCGATGGACGACGATGACCTGCGCCGCGGCCAGCCGACCGTGCACAAGGCGTTCGACGAAGCGACAGCCATCCTGGCCGGCGATGCCTTGCTGACACTGGCCTTCGATATCCTTGCCAGCGAGGCGACCATGCTGCCGGCCGAACGGCGGGTGGCGTTGGTGCTGGCGCTGACCCGCGCCGCCGGTGCCGGCGGCATGGTCGGTGGCCAGAAGCTCGACCTTGAAGCCGAACGGACGCCGCCGGACGAGGCCGGCATCATAAGGCTGCAGGCGATGAAGACCGGGGCGCTGATCCGCTTCGCTTGCGAGGCGGGTGCCATCATCGCCGGCGCTTCGGCGGAAGACCGTGAGCGACTGGCCGAATTCGGCTCGGCGATTGGTCTTGCCTTCCAGCTTGCCGACGACCTGCTCGACCTGACGGCCGACGTCAAGCAGATGGGCAAGGCGACCGGCAAAGACGCCGCCGCCGGCAAGGGAACGCTGGTGGCGCTGCACGGCGCCGACTGGGCACGCGGCCAGCTGCACGGCCTTGTCGGCCAGGCGCACGCGCTGCTCGAACCCTATGGCTACAAGGCGGCCCTGCTGAGGCAAGCCGCGACCTTCGTGGCAATGCGCAACAGCTGACGGCGGCTTCGATATTGGTGGTGCGTGGCAAGAGCCAAGTGGGAGATCAGCTTCGATGTCATCCAATCTGTTCGATCTCAGCGGACGCCGTGCGCTCGTAACCGGCTCCTCGCAAGGCATCGGGTTCGCCTTGGCCAAAGGCCTGGCGCAAGCCGGCGCGAGCGTGATCCTCAACGGCCGTGACCCGGCAAAGCTCAACGCGGCGGCCACGCGGATTCCGGGGGCGGAAACACTCGCCTTCGACGCGACCGATCATGGCGCGGTCCGCTCCGCGATCGACAATTTCGAGCTCTCCGGCGAGCCGATCGACATATTGGTAAACAATGCCGGCATGCAGTTCCGCGCGCCGCTCGAGGATTTTCCCGAAGATGCGTTCGAGCGCCTGCTGCAGACCAACATTGCCAGCGTCTTCCATGTCGGCCAGGCGGTCGCCCGCCATATGATCAGGCGGGGCCGCGGCAAGATCATCAACATCGCCTCGGTGCAGACAGCACTGGCCCGCCCCGGCATCGCGCCCTACACGGCAACGAAGGGCGCGGTCGGCAACCTGACCAAGGGCATGGCGACCGACTGGGCCAGACACGGCCTGCAGTGCAACGCCATTGCGCCCGGCTATTTCGATACGCCGCTCAACGCGGCCCTCGTCGCCGATCCAGCCTTCAGCGCCTGGCTCGAAAAGCGCACGCCGGCCGGCCGCTGGGGCAAGGTGGAAGAGTTGGTTGGGGCCTGTGTGTTCCTCGCCTCCGATGCCTCGTCCTTCGTCAACGGCCATATCCTCTATGTCGATGGCGGCATCACCGCATCGATCTGATCCGCGGCACAGGGAACCTGCACTCGCGCCAACGAAATCTTAATGTAAATGAAGCGTAATCCCGGTCGTTAAAATAATGCGTATGTGTTGGGGTTGCGCATGCCGGAATATTCTTCCTTCATCCGGTTTGTCCGGATTCGTTATCTTTCAGGATTGCTGATTTTCGCGCTCGCTTCCACGGCCATCATGGTTGCGCTCGACCGTGTCAATGCCTTTCGCCACGACGTCGATGCGCTGAGCAGCAATCTCGTCATCTTCACCCGCGACCTGCGCAACGCGACCAGCTTCGCCGAGACCACCGGCTCCGCCTGGCGCAACGAAACGCGCGATGCGCTGACTGCTTCGGCGCGCGCGCATTCCGAACGCCTGACCGGCGAGATCGACACACTGACCGCCCAGCTCGCCGCGATCCGCCCGCGCCTGTCGGCCAAGACCGTCAACGAACTCGAAGCCTCCTCGGTCAACGGCGACCTGTTCTGGTCGCCGCGCGACATGGTGCGCAATCTCAATCTGATGTCGGTGGCACAGAAGGCGGATGAATGGAGCTATCGGGAAATCCGCAACCAGAACGACCTGTTTGTCCAGCCGATGCTGGTGCGGGTCCGTACCGCATTGGACGAAGAGCGCCATCTGGCCGACGCTTCCAGCGACAGGCTGCTTTTGTGGGCGAGCGGCCTGTTGTTCGGCGTCCTGGCCATCGTCGCCTTCTGGATCTTCCGGCCTATGGAACAGGCGATCCGCCGCGCCTTCGCCCAATCGGCCGAATCCCTGTTCAAGGCCGAGGCCGCCGACCGCGCCAAGTCCGAATTCCTGGCCAATATGAGCCACGAGATCCGCACGCCGATGAACGGTGTGCTCGGCATGGCCGAATTGCTGGCCAAGACCGAATTGACCCCGCGCCAGAAGACCTTCACCGACGTTATCGTCAAATCCGGCAATGCGCTGCTCACCATCATCAACGATATCCTCGATTTCTCCAAGATCAATGCCGGACAGCTGACGCTTGATCCCGCCCCTTTCCGTCTCTCCGAAGCGGTCGAGGATGTCGCGACACTGGTCTCGGCGCGCGTCGCCGAGAAGAACCTCGAGCTGATCGTACGCGTCGACCCGCGCCTGCCGGCCTATGTCGTCGGCGACGCCGGCCGCTTCCGCCAGATCGTCACCAATCTGGTCGGCAATGCGGTGAAGTTCACCGAAAAGGGCCATGTGCTGATCGATGTCGGCGGCGAAACCGTCAACGACGTCGTCCAACTCAAGCTGCGCGTCGAGGACACCGGCATCGGCATCCCGGCCGAGAAACTGCAGAACGTGTTCGAGAAATTCGCCCAGGTCGATGGCTCCTCGACCCGCCGTCACGAAGGCACCGGCCTTGGGCTTGCCATCGCCGCACGCCTCATCGATCTGATGGCCGGCAAGATCGGTGTCGAGAGCGAGATCGGACGAGGCTCCGTCTTCTGGTTCGCCGTGCCGCTGCCCGTGCACCGTGCCGAGGCGCGCGACGCGATCGTGCCGGTCGACGTCACCGGCGCGCGTGTGCTGGTCATCGACGACAATCCGGTCAACCGCGAGATCCTGCTCGAGCAGCTCAGAAGCTGGAGCTTTGACTGCGCCGCCGCTGAAAGCGGCGCCGTGGGGCTGGCCTTCCTCGATCGCGCCTGCCAGTTGGGCGCCAGCGTCGACTGCATCATCCTCGACTACCAGATGCCTGGTATGAACGGAGCCGACGTCGCCCGGGCCATAGCCGCCGACAGCCGACTGTCGGCCATCCCGATCGTCATCCTGACCTCGGTCGACCAGGTCGATTTCGGCAAGATGATCATCGACTTCGGTATTGCCGCGCACCTGACCAAGCCGGCGCGCTCGGCGGTGCTGCTCGGCACGGTCATTTCGGTCATCCAGAAGGCCCGCTCGCAGGTCGGCAAGGCGCAATTCGTTCGCGAACCGGTCCAGCCACCGCCGGCGGCTCCGCCTGCCTTCACGGTCATCCGGGGGCCAGCCGTGCCGGTCGTGACAACGCCGGAATCGACCGTCACGCCGAACGGCCCGATAGACATCCTCATTGCCGAGGACAATGACGTGAACCAACTGGTGTTCGGCCAGATCCTCAATGGGCTCGGCCTGAGCTACCGCATTGCCGGCAACGGCCGCACGGCGGTCGAGATGTACAGGTCGCTGCATCCGAAACTGATCCTGATGGATGTCTCGATGCCCGAGATGAACGGTTACGAGGCAACCCGCGCCATCCGCGCGATCGAGGCTTCATCGGGCGGCCGCATCCCGATCGTCGGCGTCACCGCGCATGCGCTGAAGGGCGATCGCGACAAGTGCATCGAGGCCGGCATGGACGACTATCTGCCCAAGCCGGTCTCGCCCGATCGCCTCGGCACCAAGATCGGCACATGGCTCAGTGAAACAGTGGTGGCCAAAACCGCCTGAAGCGCATCATTGCGTCAGGCGAGATGCGTCCGAATGGAAGCGGCGCATCCAGTCCAGGCTTGTCTCGTCGGCGAGCTTTGCGACACCGGGCCTGACATCCTCGGCATTGGGGGCTCGAACGCCCAAGGCTTCGCAGATGCCCAGCAATGCCGCGGCCGGGTCGGCGGAAAGGCGTTCGTAGCCAACCCGCAGCGGCGTGATGCCTTGCTCCGCGAACCACCTGTTCCAGGCTCGATCATAGGCCTCCAACTCGGTGAACTCAGCCTTGATGCGCTGAAAGTCATACTGCGGTTGCCCCGGAAGCCCGACTCTCTCGATCTCGGTCCCATCGGGAGCGACGTGCCAAAGGCCGGTTTGCCGTGCCTTCACCAGGGAGACAGCTTGCGCGAGCTTGTTCTCGCGCGACAAATGTATGTAGAGAACACGGCCAAAGGCCATTTCGAAACGCGCTCTGTCCGACGCAAGCCCGGGGAAAATCTGGTCGAGTATGGCTGAAAGCTCGTCCAGGTTTTCACGCATCAGGCGCAGGCCGAAGACATCCGTCCCGCCCTTGCCGGCCCCGCCCTTGCCGGCAATGATAGCCGCGTTGAGATAGGCGACGTTGAATTCAAGCTCGCCCATCGTGTCGCGACCGGGCAGCTTCCAATCCTCGGCCCACTCCGACACATCCTGCCGCCGGTAGAAGGAGTGAGGATCGCCGGCTGTCCCGGTGGATGCCAGGAGCTTGCACAGCAACGTGCTGCCGGTTCTCGGCGTACCGCAGATGATGTATGCCTCGAACATCCCGCTGCCCTTGTCCTCATCGCAGGCAGGGCAACCCCGGCCAATCCACGTCCCTGTAGGCGAAATTGTTGCCGGATGCGAAGGGCGCATTACAGCGGGATGAGCAGGCTGGTGTCGACTTCCAGAGGATGTCCGGGAATTCGACTACCTATAGTTGGGCCGCTACAGTGTCATTACCGGTTGCGCACCACCACGCAGGCGCCGCCGACGCTCTGCAATTTCTGGCAGATGACATTGGCGACGGCACGGTCGTCCACCCCGATCCTGACGGCATAGATGCCGCGCCGGCCCATCGGCGTGCGCACCCGGCTGACCACCGGATCATGGCTGGCAAGCAGGGCCGGAAACCGGCTTCTCACGCGCAGCCACTGGTTGATCGCGGCGCCGCGGCGAAAATTGCCGGCCACCTGGATGCCCCAGGGCTTCACGTTGATCGAGGCCATCGCCACGGTCCGCGACATGATCACCGGCAGCTTGCGGCAGGCGACGGCGAAATCCGTCTTGGCGTCGAGCGGCTCGACCTTTCCGCCATAGGCACGGTCGGAGAACTTGTCGACCGGTTCGCCCATGATGTCGAAGACATAGCTCTCGGTCTCCATCGGCAGGAAGCCGCCCGAAGCCAGCCAGCGCGACACCCGGTTTTCGCCGGCATTGTAAGCGGCGGCGGCGAGGCCAAGATTGCCATAGCTGGTTTTCATTTCAGCCAGGTACTTCGCCGACGCCGGGATCGCCTGGGTGATGTCGAAGGAATTTTCGAGCCCCCGCATCTTGGCCGTGCCCGGCATGAACTGGGCGATGCCCTCGGCGCCGACCGGGCTGACGGCGTTAGGATCGAAACGGCTTTCCTTCCAGATCAGCCGGGCGAAGAAATCCCTGGGCAGGCCGTTCTGGTCGGCATAGGCCTGGATCAGATTGCAGACCCTGTCGATCAATCTCTGCTTGGCCGATTGCGGCGGGTCGGCCTGAACAAGCGCCGGCCAGCCCAGCGCACATGACAGGATCAGCGTCGCCCAGGGGAAACGCTGCATTGGACTTACTCTGCCGCGGCCTTGCCGCCGCGACCGAACCGCTGCTCGATATAGTCGGCGACCATTTTCTCGAAATCCGCCGCGATCGAAGGGCCGCGCAGCGTCGCCGCCTTCTTGCCGTCGACGAAGACGGGCGCCGTCGGCGTCTCGCCGGTGCCGGGCAGCGAAATGCCGATATCGGCATGCTTGGATTCACCTGGCCCGTTGACGATACAGCCCATCACCGCGACTTTGAGGTTCTCGACGCCAGGATATTTCTCGCGCCACACCGGCATGTTCTTGCGCAGGTCCGCCTGGATGTTCTGCGCCAGTTCCTGGAACACGGTGGAAGTCGTGCGGCCGCAGCCGGGACAAGCCGCGACGATCGGCACGAACTGCCGGAAACCCATGGTCTGCAGCAATTCCTGCGAAACCTGCACCTCGCGCGTGCGGTCGCCATTGGGCTCCGGTGTCAGCGAGATGCGGATGGTGTCGCCGATCCCTTGCTGCAGGAGAATGCCCATGGCGGCGGACGAGGCGACGATACCTTTCGAGCCCATGCCGGCTTCGGTGAGCCCCAGATGCAGCGCATGGTTGGAGCGGGTAGCGAGTTCCGTGTAGACGGCGATCAAATCCTGCACGCCGCTGACCTTGGCCGACAGGATGATCTTCTCTCGGGCAAGGCCGATCTCTTCGGCCATCTCGGCCGACAGGATCGCCGACTGCACGATCGCCTCGCGCGTTACCTCCTGCGCCGTCAACCGGAAACCTTTGTCCTGGTTGTCGTCCATCAGCCGCGTCAACAGATCCTGGTCGAGCGAGCCCCAGTTGACGCCGATACGCACCGGCTTGTCGTGCTTGATCGCCATTTCGACGATCGCCGCGAACTGCCGGTCCTTCTTGTCCTTGAAGCCGACATTACCGGGGTTGATGCGGTATTTGGCCAGCGCCTCGGCGCAGGCCGGATGATCGGCCAGAAGCTTGTGGCCGATATAGTGGAAATCGCCGACCAGCGGCACATCGATGCCGAGGCGCTGAAGCCGCTCATGAATATGCGGCACGGCGGCGGCGCTCTCGTCGCGGTCGACGGTAATGCGCACGATCTCGGAGCCGGCACGGTGCAGCGCCGCCACCTGCGCCACCGTCTGGTCGACATCGGCCGTGTCGGTATTGGTCATCGACTGCACGACAACGGGCGCGCCGCCGCCGACGACCACGCCGCCGACGTCGACGCCGACCGAGGTGCGGCGGGGGAAGGGAAAGGAAAAATATCCGGTCATGCCGGCAGCCTTTTGTCTCTGAAGCGCCATGCACCCACGTGGACGCATAGGGCGCTCCGGGCCTATACGCTGAAGTCCGGGCATGAGGTGGAGGAGCAAAGATCGCTTGTCAATGGCGATAGGTCGCCACTGGCAGCAATTGAGCCTCGCGACGGACCTGAAAACAGGGCGCGACCCAGCGCGGCCGAGACATGGAAAGTAAAAGTATCTGAGAGGATATCGGCTACCGGCTTGTAGCGCAGCGCTCAAAGCTCACCAGGCCGGCGGCTTTTACCGCCGGCAAGCAAGACCGCAAGAGGTGAGCGGCTATATCAGGTGAGGGTTCAATGCGTGGTCGGTTGCGCCCTTAGTTTCTCAATCGCATCCTTGATTGCCAGCTTGCGTCGCTTGAGATTCACGATTTCGAGGTCGTCCACCGACGGGTGGTTCATCGCGTCATCGATTTCACGTTCAATGTCGCCGTGTTTCCGCTGCAACTCATCAAGATGGGATGCAAGAGACATGATTGGTTCTCCCTTTCATGGTTTCCTCGATTGCAGCCGTCAAAGGCACGTCCACCGCAGGTCGCTTCTGTGACGGCACGGTGACACTGTGCCACCTTCGGACAGCGATGTCGAATGATCCGTGGTAGCATTCCACGACAATGTGAAATGTGGTATGGGCTGCGCGCCGGTGGCAGAAATTTGCCGCCCCCGCCCAATCAGGCCCAGTTTTGGGCGCCGCAGACGTGCAGACGGTAAAGAATGTCCGATCAGGAACAGGCCGATATTCGCCTTGAATTTTCCCGGCTGAAGCAGGAACACGCCGATTTCGACGCGGCGATCAACGCGATGATCGCCATGAATTGCGACCCGCTGCAGATCCAGCGCATGAAAAAAAAGAAGCTGGCACTGAAAGACCGGCTCATGAAGCTGGAAGACAAGATCATTCCCGACATCATCGCTTGAGGCGCCTTCGCCTATCCGGCGATCGAGAGCCTGGCCGCGCGGTCGCGCAGCAGGCCGACGAGGCTGCCGGTCCGCTCCTGCGACGTATCGATGGGGACCACCAGGCACATCGTCGCCTCGACCTTGCCTGGCGCTGAAAAGACCGGCACGGCAAGACATTTGGTGTAGGCATCGACCAGACCCGAGGTCACGCAGTAGCCGGTGACGCGCGCCTTGGCGATGTCGGCGATAAAATCGTCGAGCCGCAACTTGCGGCCGTCGGGCAGCACGAGATCCTCTTCCGATACCATGCCTTCGATCGCGGGCCTCTCCAGCCCCGCTAGAAGCAGCCGACCGGACGCGGTCCAGGGCAGCGGTATCTGCAGGCCAGTGGCCGAGCTGATGCGGAACGGCCTGCTGCCCGGGCTTGAATGGACGATGGTGTAGCGGCCGCTCTGCAGCATGCACAATTCCGAGGTCTCGCCCGTCTCGCGTGACAGATTGTCGACCTCCTGGCGCCCGCGCCGCAGCAGGTCGTTGCCGCGCACATAATCCATTCCATAGAGATAGAGCTTCTTGCCGAAATAGACGCGGTTGCCGTCGCCGGCCATTTCCAGCAGGCCGGCATCGACCAGCGACCGCACCAGCGTGTAGGTCGTCGAGCGGGGTGCGTTCACCCCCTTGGCAAGATCGCCGATGCCGATCGCCCTCTGCGTCGTGTGCAGAAACTCCAGAATCTCGAGCACCCGGTTGAGGCCCTTTTCACGAGAGCCCGAGATCTTCTCGCTGTCTGAAACAGCCAAGGCACTGCCATCTTGCATTGTCGATTCCTGGTGTTAGTATCTGTCTTGTACAGGATACATGCGTCTCTTGTAAGAGACAATCGGAATGATCGCTGTCGCGTGTATGACCTGTGCGTAGGGGAACACAACACGAAGGGAGGTCGCCGTGAACGACACATCCGGAAGACGTGATTTTCTAAAATTGGGAATGGCGGGACTTGCGACGGCCGGCGTGCTGGCAACCGTCGATGCCCAGAAGGCCGCCGCCCAGGCCGCATCCGAAAGCCTGCTGCGCACCGTTCTAGACCGCGGCAAGCTCATCGTCGGCACCGGCAGCACCAACGCGCCCTGGCATTTCGAGAACGACGCCGGCGAACTGGTCGGCATGGACATCACCATGGGGCGGATTCTGGCCAAGGGGCTTTTCGACGACCCGACCAAGGTCGAGTTCGTCATGCAGGATCCGGCGCAGCGCATTCCCAACGTCACCACCAACAAGGTGGACATCACCATCCAGTTCATGACGATGACGGCGCAGCGCTCGCAGCTGATCAACTTCACCAGGCCATACTATGTCGAGGGCGTTGCGCTGCTGACGCTTCCCAGCGCCGAGAACAAGACCTTCGACAAACTGCTTGCCGGCGGTTCGGCGACGCGCATTTCCATCCTGCAGAATGTCGACGCGGAGGCCTCTGTCCACTTTGCCTTGCCGCAGGCGCAGGTGATGCAGATCGACACCCAGGCCAACGTGCTGCAGGCGCTGGAATCCAAACGGGTCGACGCCGCCGCGGTCGATCTCTCCACCGTGCGCTGGCTCGCCTCGCGCAATCCGGACAAATATTTCGATGCCGGCAAGAGCTGGTATTCGATGCTCTATGGCGCCGCGGTCCGGCAAGGCGATCTGGACTGGCTGACCTTCGTCGACCAGACCTTCACCATCGCCATGTTCGGCCATGAGACGGCTCTATACGACGCCGCCTTCAAGCAGTATTTCGGCCAGGAGCCGCCGCCGCGCCACCCCGGCTTCCCGGTCATCTGATCCAGCAGGCGGAAGGGGCGGCATTCGGCACCCTTTCCGCCTGGCTTCTTCCGACGCCCTTCACACCGAGGCGGACGCATGGGCTATGCCCTCAACTTCAACCTGATCTGGCGGCACTTCGACAAGCTGTGGGGCGGCCTGCTGCTCAGCCTCGAGCTTGCCGTCATCTCGATCGCCATCGGCATCGTCATCGGGCTGGTGCTGGCGGTCTGGTATGTCTCGGCCGGGCGCGTCGTGCGTGCGACGATCGCCGCCTATGTCGAATTCATCCGCAACGTGCCGCTGATCCTGCTCGTCTATCTCGTCTTCTACGGCCTGCCGACCGTGGTGGACCTCGCCTACAGCGCGCCGACCTCGTTTGTCCTGACGCTGTCGGTCTATAGCGGCGCCTATCTGGTCGAGGTGTTTCGCTCGGGCCTCGAGGCTGTTCCACGTGGCCAACTCGATGCCGGCAAGGCCATCGGCCTGACGCCCTGGCAAAGGCTGCTCCACGTGCGCCTGCCGACCATGCTGCGCATCACGCTGCCGGCGCTCTCCAACACCTTCATCTCGCTGTTCAAGGACACTTCGATCGCCTCGGTCATCTCGGTGCCGGAACTCACCTACGGCGCCCAGTGGATCAACTTCAACACTTTCCGCATTGTCGAGGTCTACCTGGTCACCACGGCAATGTATCTGGTGACCGGCTATGCGCTGCTTTTCGCGCTCAGGCTCGTCGAGCGCCGGTTCAGGGCGGCGCGCTGACATGCTGAGCCAGATCCTCTACGCCCTGCCCTTCCTCGCCCAAGGATTCGCCGTGACCCTGTGGGTGTCGCTGCTGGTCGTGGTGCTCTCGCTCATCGCCGGCGTCCTGCTCGGCGTCGGCCTGGTCTATGGCCCTGCCCCGTTGCGCTGGGCGGTGCGCATCTTCTCCGATACGATCCGCGGCATCCCGATCCTGGTGCTGATGTTCTTCGTCTATTACGGCCTGCCGGCGATCGGGCTTCATCTGCCGTCCTTCTGGGCCGCGGTGCTGGCGCTCACTCTGTTCAAGACGGCGCAGGTGGTGGAATATGTGCGCGGCGCCGTCGCCTCCATTCCCAAGGGCCAGTCGGAAGCGGCGATGGCCATCGGGCTGACCTTCCCCCAGCGGCTCACCTCGGTCATCTTTCCGCAGGCCTTCAGGCGCTTCCTGCCGCCCTGGATTAACGGCGTCACTGACGCGGTCAAGGGCAGCGCGCTGGTCTCGCTGCTCGGCATCACCGACCTGATGCAGGCCATCAACCAGGTCATCGGCCGCACCTATGAGGCGATGCCGCTCTATATACTGGGCGCGCTCATCTACTTCACGGTCAATTACGCGCTTTCGCTCGCCAGTCGGCGGCTCGAGCGGCGCTTTGCCTTCATCCGGGAATAACACCATGTCCGACGCCACAAACACCAGTCCCGCGCTGCTCGACGTTCGCGATGTCTGTAAGGCCTTCGGCGCCGTGGAGGTTCTGCGCTCCGTCAGTCTTCAGGTGAAGCGCGGCGAGGTGGTGACGGTCATCGGCCCCTCGGGCAGCGGCAAGACCACGCTGCTGCGCTCCGTCAACTTCCTCGAAAGCTACGACAGCGGCTCGATCCGCATCGACGGCAGGGAGGTCGGCTATCGGGAGGCTGGAACACGCCAGCGCCGCAGCGAACGCGACCTTGCCGCCATGCGCGCCGAAACCGGCATGGTGTTCCAGAGCTTCAACCTGTTTCCGCACCTGACGGCGGCCGGCAACATCATGCTTGGGCTCACCAAGGTGCGCGGAAAGAGCCAGTCCGAGGCGCGCAAGGCCGCCGAACACTGGCTCGGCCGCGTCGGCCTCGCCCACAAGGCCGACAGCCTGCCGGCGGAGCTGTCCGGCGGCCAGCAGCAGCGTGTCGGCATCGCGCGCGCCGTGGCGATGGAGCCGAAGATCCTGTTGCTCGACGAGATCACCTCCGCCCTCGACCCCGAACTGGTCGGCGAGGTGCTGGCCGTCGTGCGCAGCCTTGCCGAGGACGGCATGACCATGCTGATGGTGACGCACGAAATGGCCTTTGCCCGCGACGCTTCGAGCCGCATCGTCTTCATGGCCGATGGCGGCGTCAGCGCCGTCGGCCCGCCGAAAGAGATCCTCGCGGCGGAGACCAGCAACGAACGCCTCCGCACCTTCCTGGCGCGCTTCCGCGCCTCGCATTTCTGACATTGGACGGCCGACGCCGCTCATTTTTGAATATCGGATGGCTGAAGCCAACCAAGGGAGCCTTCTTCCATGACGCCTTATACCCGGCTTGCCGAACTCGGCCTGACGCTGCCCGAGCCGCCGATCCCCATAGCCAATTTCGTCACCCATGCCGAGAGCGGCCGGCTGATCTTCCTGTCCGGCCAAGGGCCGCTGCGCGCCGACGGCACGCTCTGCACCGGCAAGGTCGGCGAGGATGTGAGCGTCGAGCAGGCGTATGAACATGCCCGCCTGACCGGGCTCAATCTGCTTGCGGTCATGCATGCCGCCGCCGGCGATCTCGGCCGTATCGTGCGCGTCGTCAAGCTGCTCGGCTTCGTCAACGCGACGCCGACCTTCAGCGACCACCCGAAGGTGATGAATGGCTGTTCGGACCTGTTCGCCGATGTCTTCGACAAGGTCGGCGGCCACGCGCGCTCGGCGATCGGCGTCGGCTCGCTGCCTGGAAACATCACTGTCGAAATCGAGGCGGTCGTCGAGATCGCCGCCTGACCTGCCACACGGGATCTACTCACATGAAGACCTATTCCGACACCGGCTCCAACACCACCATCCGCGAACGGCTCGGCTTGCGGCCGATCATCAATGTTTCCGGCACCATGACCGCTCTCGGCGCATCCATCATCGTTCCCGAGGCGATCAGCGCCATGGCCGAAATCGCCTCGCAATGGGTGGAGATGGACGATCTGCAGCGTGCCGCGAGCACGGTTGTCGCACGCCTCACCGGCGGCGAGGCCGGTTTCATCACCGCCTGCTGCGCCAGCGGCATCACCATGGCGATCGCCGGCGCGATGACGGGAACCAGCCTGCTCGCCATCGAGCGCCTGCCCGACGACACCGGCGAGCTCAAATCGGAGGTCGTCATCCAGCTAGGCCACATCGTCAATTACGGCGCGCCGATCGACCAGTCGGTCCGCGTGGCCGGCGCCAAGGTGGTGCCTGCCGGCACTGTCAGCGTGACGCAGGACTATCACGTGCGCGAGGCGATCAACGACCACACCGCGGCGGGTCTTTACGTCGTTGCGCATCACACGGTGCAGTACGGCATGCTCTCGCTGGAGGAGTTCTGCGAGATTTGCCACGCCAGGGGCGTGCCGGTGATCGTCGATGCCGCTTCCGAATACGACCTGCGCGGTTTCCTGGCACGCGGCGCCGACATCGTCATCTACAGCGGCCACAAATTCCTGAGCGGGCCGACCAGCGGCATCGTCACCGGCCGCAAGGACCTCGTGCGTGCCGCCTATCTGCAGAACCGCGGCGTCGCGCGCGCCATGAAGGTCGGCAAGGAAAGCATAGCCGGCACCATGGCGGCGCTGGAAGCCTGGGAGAAGCGCGATCACGCCGGTATCCGCCGGCGCGAGGAAGCCGCGCTCACCCTCTGGAAGGGCGCTTTGCAGGGCATACCGGGCATATCGGCCGAGATCATCCCCGACCCGACCGCCAATCCGCTCGATCGCCTGCAGGTCTTCGTGCGGCCGGAAAGCCGCTTCACCGCCGCCGGCCTAGCCTCGGCGCTGGCCGCTGGCTCGCCGCCGATCAACGTGCGCAACCACGAGGTCGAACGCGGCCATTTCTTCCTCGACCCCTGCAACCTTCATCCCGGCGAAGCCGACATCGTCGCCGAACAGCTACGGGCCATACTGACCGCGAAGGATCGTCCCGCCGATGCGATGAAAGCCGCCCGCAAGGATTCATCAGGCGCTTTGCGCTGGCCGGATTGACTGCCAGACACCCGTCACCGGTAAAATTTATCGGCTGCACAGGTTGATCACGCGACCGTGAACCGACGGCGGGAATAAATTGGGACCGCGACAAGTCTCCTCGGCATGCGCCAGTGCTGGCGCTGAGGAGATCGGCATGGCCCATCATCGCGCGGACGGCGGCAAATATGGTCGCGGCTTCAGCCGCCGCATACACTGGCGCGCATGAACGTCACCGCTCTTTCCGTCATGGCGCCCTGCCTTCCCATAGCGCTTGGTGATACAGATGAATTCACTTTCACCGCAGCAGGCGGCGTTGCCTGTTTCGGCGGGTTTTGTCCGCACAGGCAGGACGAGATCGCCGTCCTTGCTTGAAAGCGCACGGCCTGTTCCTCCCGGAGTGTCGGATCATGGTGCTGCTTTGAGCGAGAGGGCCCTGGCAGAACGCTTCAACGAGGTGGTGCTGCCGCATCTCGGCGACGCGCTGGCGCTTGCCAGATGGCTGACCGGCAACGCCGCCGATGCCGAGGATGTCGTGCAGGACGCCTGTATCAAGGCGCATGCCGGCATATCAGGCTATGCCGGCGGCAACGCCCGCGCCTGGCTGCTGACCATCGTGCGCAACACCTCCTACACCTGGATGTCGCGCAACCGGCCGCGCGCCATTATGGCCGTCGGCGACCTCGGCGATCTCGACGACATGGCGGCGGCCCATGGCACCAGCCTGCCGGACGAGGATGGCCCGGAGGCGAGCCTGATCGCCAGGGCCGACACGGCCGCACTAGAAGCGGCGATCGCGGCGCTGCCGCAGCCATTTCGCGAAACGCTGGTGTTGCGCGACATCAACGGCCTCAGCTACCGCGAGATATCGGCCATGCTCGACGTGCCGATGGGCACGGTGATGTCCAGGCTGGCGCGCGCCCGCGGCCTGCTTGCGTCCGACCTGGGGAGAGCGCCATGACCAGCCATGACGATGGACTGCCCAATGATCCCGAAGGTATCAGGCTTATGATCCACGCCCTTGTTGACGGAGAACTCGATGCCGCGGCCGCCCTTGCCGTGGAGCGCCGCATCGCCGCCGACCCCCGGCTTGCCGCCGAACATGCCCGTATCGTTGCCTTGCGCGCCACGGTCAGTCGTTTGCCGCGCCCCGACGTCAGCGAGGCCTTCCGGGCCCGTATCGCGGCGATCGGCATGGCAGCCACCGAACAGCAGGAGCAAGCCGAGGCGACAGAGCCACAGCAGCGCGCACCGTTGGCGCCGCCGGGATCGATTGTGGGCGCCGGCGCGGGCCAGAGACGGGAAGCCGGGACACGCCCGTCCCAGACGCGGTCGTCGCCGGGGGTACGCCGCTTCGGCTCGTTCGACTGGCGCGCTCTTGCCGCGTCTATCATGATCAGCGCCGTGCTGGCCAGTGGAGCCACGCAATGGGTGATGCAGAGCGGCGCGGATGACGGCTTTGCCGCGGCCGTCGCCAGCGGCCATCGCCGCAGCCTGCTTGCCGCCAGCCCGACCGACATCGTCTCGTCCGATCGCCATACGGTCAAGCCGTGGCTCGATGCCCGCATCGGCGTGTCGCCGCCGGCGCCGGACCTTGCCCAGGACGGCTACGCGCTGATCGGAGGTCGGGTCGAGGTGATATCAGGCCGGCCGGTGCCGGCACTGGTCTACCGCCACCGCGAGCACCTGATCACGCTGGTCGCCGAACCGCAGCAGCGCGGCAGCGTGACCCAGCCCAACGACCTTTCCTCGGGCGGCTTCTCGATGGTGCAATGGAGCGACGGCGCCTTCTCCTACTGGGCGATCTCCGACATGGAGCGGCCGGAACTCGACGACTTCGTCGCCCGTTTCCGCAAGGCGGCGGTATGACCCAGTTTCAGGAAAACGGCCCAAACGATCCTTGTGGACGCGAGCATTCGCGCCGCCGACGGCTGGGAAGACCGGCGGTCGCTGGTTCGGTCGCCTGAACAGGAGCTGCCCATTCGGGCAAGAAACGCCGCGCGGCGCGCAGTCCTCGCCGGCAGCTATTTCATCCGGTTATTCTCGTTTGCCGGCCTATGAGGCTCTCGCCAGACACTTGATGAAGTAACATCGGCGCGGGTTTGCCGGGACGCGGCCAACGCTGCTCATCCTTGCCGTCGCCGCCGAATTCCGCTAATGCGCGCCTTTGTCGCCGGGGAGCAGAAGCTTGGACGATCAACGCGCCGACGTCGCCATCATCATGGGCAGCCAGTCCGACTGGGCGACCATGCGCCAGGCTGCTGAAACGCTGGAAGCGCTGGGCGTCCCGCACAAACGGCTGATCATCTCGGCACACCGGACCCCCGACCGGCTCTATGACTTCGCCAAGGGCGCAAAGGCCGCCGGCTACAAGGTGATCATCGCCGGCGCCGGCGGCGCCGCCCACCTGCCCGGCATGACAGCCGCCATGACGCCGCTGCCGGTATTCGGCGTGCCGGTGGAATCGAAGGCGCTGTCGGGGCAGGATTCGCTGCTCTCGATCGTCCAGATGCCGGCCGGCGTTCCGGTGGGAACACTGGCCATCGGCAAGGCGGGGGCTGCCAATGCCGCCCTGCTGGCAGCCGCCGTGCTGGCGTTGAACGACGACAAGCTCGCCCAGCGGCTCGATGCCTGGCGCGCCTCGCAGACCGCCAAGGTCGCGGCTGAGCCCACGGATACGCCATGAGCCTGCCCGCCGGATCGACCATCGGCATCATCGGCGGCGGCCAGCTCGGCCGCATGCTGGCGATGGCGGCCGCCCGTCTCGGCTACCGCACGGTGGTCCTGGAGTCGCAGCCGGATTGCCCGGCCGCCCAGGTCGCCAACCGGCAGATAACGGCCGCCTATGACGATCCGGCCGCCCTTGCCGAACTGGCGGCGGCAAGTTCCGTCGTCACCTATGAGTTCGAGAATGTTCCGGTTGCCGCGGCACAAGCGCTCGCCGCCAGGGTCGCGGTCTATCCGCCGGCACGCGCGCTGGACGTGGCGCAAGACCGTGTGAGCGAGAAAACATTCCTGAATGGCATCGGCATTGCCACCGCCGATTTCCGGCGGGTCGACACTGACGACGAATTGACGGCGGCGCTGAAGGCATTCGGCGGCAGCGGCATCCTGAAGACCCGGCGCATGGGCTATGACGGCAAGGGCCAGCGCGTCTTCCGCAACATGGAAGCCGGCGGCTTCGCCGGCACCTGCGAGGCGATGGGCAATGTGCCGCTGATCCTGGAAAGCTTCGTGCCGTTCGAGCGCGAGATCTCGGTGATCGCGGCGCGCGGGCTGGACGGCACGGTCGCCGCCTATGATCCGGCCGAGAATGTGCACCGCAACGGCATTCTCCACACATCGACTTTGCCGGCTGCCGTCATGCCCAAAACGGCTGAGGCAGCACAGGCAGCGGCGGCGAAGATCGTGTCGGCGCTCGACTATGTCGGCGTTATCGGCGTCGAATTCTTCGTGCTTGCGGACGGTTCGCTGCTCGCCAACGAGATCGCGCCGCGTGTGCACAATTCCGGCCATTGGACCGAAACCGCCTGCATCGTTTCGCAGTTCGAGCAGCACATCCGCGCCGTTGCCGGCTTGCCGCTCGGCAGCCCGGAGCGCCATTTTGATTGCGTGATGGAAAACCTGATCGGCGACGACGTGCTGCGCGTCCCAGCCCTGCTCGCCGAGCCCGGCCTGATGCTGCATCTCTACGGCAAGGCGGAGGCAAGGCCCGGCCGCAAGATGGGTCATTTCACCCGGATCGGCCGCCGGTAAAGCCGCTCACGCACGCCCTGCAATGGCTGCCCAAGAACGGCAAACTACTCCACCTCGTCGCTGTCGTCGGGACTGGCGCAGCTCGCATCGCCCTCCTGGCAATTGGCCGAGGCGGCGAGCTGCTTGATGCGCTCGTTGGTCAGCCTGGTCAGGCATTGCGAAACCTCCAGCGCATGGATGGACCCGCCTTGGCTGGCGGCGGTGGTATGCGCGCATTCGGCGTCGCGGAAGGCGATCCAGGCGCGCTGTGCCGCCTGCAGCAATCTCTTGTCATCGGCATCGTCGGAGCCGATCAGGTCCTGATAAGCCTTGTTGAGCCTGGCGTCGGCCGCCTGGTAGTCCTCGCCGGCACAGATGTTCATCATCTGCTGGCTGTCGTCGGAGCGGTCGCATTCCTGGGCGCGGACGGCTGCGGTCGCCGCCAGGACGATCAGGCAGGCATACAGGAATGTTCGGCGCATGCTCGTCCCCAAATCATTTCAAATCTGCGGCATCATTCCAGCCGGCCCGGAACCGTGCAATGCCGCAGGGCCGACATGGCGGATATTTGATGATATTGGGATGCGCGGCATGCTTGCGGTTGACTCACGGTTGACATGGGCAAGCCTCCTCGTTTATGAGCCACCCACCGTTCAAAAGGCGCGTCTTCTGGCGCGCCTTAAAATTTCGACCCGGGACCGGGTCCACATCGACAGGCAAGACCATGAAGATCAAGAATTCGCTCAAGGCGCTGAAGGCGCGTCACCGCGACAACCAGCTGGTTCGCCGCAAGGGCCGCGTCTATATCATCAACAAGACCGCCCCGCGCTACAAGGCGCGCCAGGGCTGAGCTTTCGGCTGGAGGCTGACCGCCTCCGCCATTGATGCTTGTCGGCCTGCCGACCGTTCTCACGCAAAAATCACTTTGATGTTCCGCCGCCCGAGGACTAGAGTCGGGCGATGCGGATTCTTTTTGCATTTCTGATCGCGTTGCCTGTTTCTTTGTCCGTGCCCGCCTTGGCGGACGATCAGGCCACCGCACCGGCGGCCCCGGAAGCTCCGGCCGCGCCGCTGACGAAACAGGCCCGGCTTGACAAGCTGTTCGCCGACCTCAAGCGCGAGCGCAATGAAAAGGCCGCCGAACGCATCGCCGGCAATATCTGGAACGAATGGTTCCACTCCGGCAGCGCTTCGATCGACCTGATGATGCAGTGGTCGCAAAAGGCGATCGAGAACCAGAAATTCGACGTCGCGCTCGATTTCCTCGACCAGGTGGTGACCTTGCAGCCGACCTATGCCGAAGGCTGGAACCGGCGCGCCACGGTGCATTTCATGATGAAGAACTACAGCAAGTCGATGTCCGACATCGATCATACGCTGCAGTTGGAGCCCCGCCATTTCGGCGCGCTTGCGGGCCTGGCGCAGATCATGGCTTTGACCGGCCATAAGCAATCGGCGCTCGAAGCCTGGCAGAGGGTGCTAGCCATTTATCCGATGATGCGCAGCGCCCAGGACCAGGTCGCCACCCTTTCGGAAGAGCTCGCCGGCGAAGGAATTTGACTAGGCGGTAGGGAATGGGGATTAGGCAGTAAGCTGAGATGCCCTTTCCCCTACTGCCTACTGCCTGTGTCTCAAGAACCCCACCCCGTAATCCCCCATGAACCTTCTCTACGCCGCCTTCGCCTTCCTTCTGGCGCTTGTCTTCGGCCTTGTCGGCGTCACCCGGATCGGCTCGTGGCTGATCGAGCGCCGTAATCCGTCCATCGGTGAATTCGCCGACATCGGCGGTGCCCGCATTCACTATGTCCATATCCCCGCTGCTGTCGGTGCGGACCTACCGCCGGTCGTCTTCATCCATGGCGCCAGCGCCAATCTCTGGGATCAGATGCTGCCGCTCCGGCCGCTGCTGGAAGGCCGCGCCGAAATGCTGTTCTTCGACCGGCCGGGATTCGGCTGGTCCGGGCGCGGACCGGGCACCAATGAAGACCCGTCGGCGCAGGCCAATACCCTCGCCGCGCTGATGGATCTTCTGCGCATCCGCAAGGCAATCATCGTCGGCCATTCCTTCGGCGGCGTGGTGACATCGGCTTTCGGCCGCGAACATCCCGATAAGACGCTCGGTCTCGTCTTCCTGGCGCCGGCGACCCATCCGTGGCCGGGCGGCGCGACATCTTGGTACTACGACCTGACCATGCTTCCGGTGATCGGCCGGCTGTTCTCCGAAACGCTGACCTATCCCGCCGGAACAGTGCGGATCGCCGATGCCACGACCTGCGTCTTCTCGCCGAACAAGGTGCCGGACGACTATATCGACAAAGCGTCGATCCCGCTGGTGCTGCGGCCGGCAGCCTTCCGCGCCAATGCCAGCGATGTTGCCGGGCTCTACCGCTATGCGCTCGGCGCCGCGCCACGCTACAACGAGATCAAGGCGCCGACCGTGGTCATCTCCGGCGACCGGGACAAGGTCGCCTACGCTCACATCCATTCCGTCGGCCTGGTGCGCGACATCGCCGGCGCCGAACTCGTCTGGGTGGGCAATCTCGGCCACAAGCCGGACTGGATCGCCCCTGACCTCGTCGTCGGCGCCATCGAAAAGGTCGCCGGCAAGGACATCGATCTTGACGCGATGGCCAGGGTAGTGGAAAGGCGGATCGCCGGCGACAGCTACGGGGTGGGCCGATGTGCCGATATCAAGCTGCCGGAGACCGAGCTTGCACCGACCTGAGGCGGGAAGATGCCACCTCAGGCAGGCTGCGCCACAAGTTAGAGCATCGGGCGATTAACATGCAACGTAGCCTGCCTGTTTGAGATAGTTCCAGCATTCGGTTGGATCGAACATG